>JAHHSM010000029.1 GCA_020025175.1 Oscillospiraceae bacterium
ACCTGTGACCCCATGCTTGTAAGGCATGTGCTCTCCCAGCTGAGCTATGCTCCCGTGGGTTTCTCTCGTGCGAAACAACATTGGTTATTATAAAGGCTCTAAGCAGAAATGTCAACCCATTTTTTTGAATTTTTTCAAATTATTTTTGGACTGTCATGTTTACTTAGAGCCACAGTGCTTTTTACTGTTTGCTTTCTGCTCTTTTAATCAATCCGCGCAAATCATCTCCGCTAAAACGATGAATTTTGTCGCAGAACTGACAGGTTAATTCTGCCTCTCCCTGTTCCTCCAAAATACTCGTCAACTCTTCGCTTCCTAAACTCAGCAATGCACGTTCCACACGATCACGGCTGCATGTGCAGCGATATTCGATCGGTGTCTCTTCCAAAATCTCCAGTTCAAAATCAGATAAAACAGTCCGCAGCAATGCTCCAGGATCGTCATTCGCACTCAGGAGCTTCGTCACCGCACCGGCTGCATATACACCAGCCTCAACCTTTGTGATCACATCCTCACCAGCACCCGGCAGCAGCTGAATCAGATATCCTCCGGCACAATGAACGCTTTGATCCCGATCCACCAGCACACCTAAAGCACACGCTGTAGGGATCTGCTCACTTTCCACAAAATACTGGGCAATATCTTCTGCGATTTCACCACCCAATAACTGCACTGACCCAACATAAGGCTCCTTCATGTTCAAATCCTTGATAATAGTCAGCGTACCCTCTGCACCCACAGCGGTACCGACATCCAGTTTACCATCTTCCCGCAAAGGCAGATCCAATGCAGGATTTTCCACATAGCCACGCACATTGCCCTCATGATCAGATACGACCACAATTGCACCAAGCGGTCCGCCGCCGCGCACCTGCACAGTCAGACTCGCGCCATCGTCTTTCAGTGCATTGCCCATCATTGATGCGGCAGCCATCGTGCGCCCCAATGCCGCTGTTGCCACAGGCAGGCTCTTATGAATCTGACGGGCACGCTCTGTTAAATCCTTCGTTGTAACCGCCGTTGCTTTTACCATACCATCTTTAGTAATGGCTCGTACCAACTTATCCATAAATCAATTTCACTCCCGAATACAAGTAAAATAAATACGCTGTGCATCTTCTTTTGGCGCACGCATAACACAATCGCCCCAGGTTCGAATCTGTCCAAATCCCGCAGCAGTCAAATAACTTTTCAGTTCCTCCACTTCCCAGGCTCTTTCATAATGCTCCTCCAACGAGCGATGCCACATGCTTCCTTCTCTTTGAAAAATATCCATACCATAAGTGCAAATGCGGCTGCGCTTGTCAAATTCAGCCCTCCAGACACAATACACATCTTCCTGTTCATCCAGAAATACCTGTCCATCCAGATTCCGCAGCTTTTCCGGTGTATTGATGTCAAAAATAAAGACACCGCCAGGTGCTACAAAAAGATGCAGCCGCTGCAGTGTCCGCCGTAAAGCGCGTACGTCTGTCAAATAATTCAAGCTATCAAGACAGCATACTGCTGCATCAACTGTTCCATAGAGATCCAGTTCCTCCATACTCTGCTGGAGATAAATCGGCTGAACTTTTCCCTCGCTCACAGGTTTTCCTGCCGCTTCGGCAAGCATATCCTCGGATAGATCAACCCCGATCATTTCATACCCGGACTCCGCCAAAAGGCAAGTCATTGTTCCAGTACCACAAGCAAGATCTAACACAGTGTGAACCGGAATTTTACTTTTTCGCATCAGCTTTTTTAGAAATTCTGCCCGTTTTTGATACTCTACATCCCCTGTGAGACAATCATATGATAACGCCAAATTTTCATAGCAGTTCATTCTGCCTCATCCTTTTCGTCAGACTGTTCTGCCAGATTGCGAAATACATCTTCATAACCACTTGCGCCGTAATTCAAGGAACGGTTGACACGGCTGATTGTCGCACTGGATGCCCCCGTCTTTTCTAAAATATCATTATAAATCAGTCCCTGATTTAAAAGTGATGCCACCTCATAGCGCTGTTCCATTGCACGCAGTTCAGGAACTGTGCATAAATCCTCAAAAAAGCGGCAGCACTCATCCAGATTCCGTAACGATAGAATTGCTTTATATAGTTCGATATTCTTTTCTTTTTTTGATACTTTTGCCATTATATCACCTTTCTGTGTTCTTTTGCAGCTTGATATTTTTCTGCATATTACAATTTTATCGATCTGTATTTTAGCATACTAAATTATAAAAGTAAACCTCTTTTTTAGATTTTGCCACTTTGATCTCAATGCAAATTCACCACTTTTCTCCCAAAAGCATACAGTGTCATAAGGAGAGGATGCCTGTGGTAAAACCATTATCAGATAAAGCCGAGTATACTTTACACGAAAACGAAAAACAGTGGTTTGTATCGGAAATTCCCGTTTTAAAAGCAACGATTTCCATACCGCAATGTATATCAAATAAACCAACTTCAGCTCAGAGGCGTTTAAATCGCTATTACCTGCAATGTTCCCGCTCATTTCTATCCTACTGCAATCGTTATCTCTATCCAAAAGCCGCAGCGGATTTTGAAAGCTGCGCCAAGGCCGGAATTCCCTTTATTTGCCCAGAAGCAACCTATATATCGACCATATCCTGCGCCAAAGATCAAGTTTTAAGCGTATACACAGACTGTGCAGAATATTTTTCTGCAGCAAAGGAATTGATCGTGCGTTATTCTGATACCTGGGATTTAGCCAAAGGCCGCCCGATCTCAGCAAAAGAATGCTTCCCAAGAAACACAAAATTTAAAAAGCTCTGCATGGCAGCTGCTTTGGAACACTGCGCAGTGCAGGCTTCTACCGGACTTTGCATCTATCTTGATCATTTACCTATGCGATTAAAACGCTATTTCAACCCCCGCAATTTCTATTTAAGCGATACCGGATTCCATTTTTTCTATCAGCCATACTCTATCGCCCCTCCATCAGAAGGCTTCCCCACTTTCTGCCTGCCATTCTCTGAAGAAGGTCCGGTTTGGCCTGTGGCGATTTTTTCTTAATTGTGGTATTATCCTTGAAAGTAAAGAAAAAATACTGTATAGTAGGATAGAAAAATGTATGGGATATGATAAAATTGTCCCCATACAAGGAGGCAATTAAGTTTATGGTAAAAGCGATTGTCGGCGCCAACTGGGGCGACGAAGGAAAAGGCAAGATTACTGACCTGTTTGCCGAATCAGCCGATGTGGTTGTGCGCTTTCAAGGCGGTGCAAATGCAGGTCATACCATTATTAATGATTACGGCCGCTTTGCGCTGCACACCCTTCCATCAGGTGTATTTTACCCCAATATCACCAATATTATCGGAAATGGTGTTGCTCTGGATATTCACAAACTCATTTCTGAATTGCAGTCTTTGGAGGAAAGCAACGTACCGAAACCCCATCTCATCGTATCTGACCGGGCGCATGTCCTAATGCCCTACCACATTCTGTTGGACAGCTACGAAGAAGACCGTCTGGCCGGAAAAGCATATGGTTCTACCAAATCCGGTATCGCGCCTTTCTACTCTGATAAAGTGTCCAAAATTGGTATTCAGGTAAATGAACTTTATGACGATGCCCTGCTCAAAGAACGCCTGGAAAAAGTCTGCGAATTGAAGAATGCGCTGATTGTACATCTTTATCATAAAGATCCTTTGGATCCCAACACGCTATACGAAGAAATGGTACTTCAGCGAGAGTTGATTCGCCCCTATATCGGCAACGTTTCCGCATTTTTGCGCAAAGCATTGCAAGAAGGGAAAACCGTACTTCTTGAAGGTCAGCTGGGTACCATGAAAGATCCCGATTTTGGTATCTATCCGATGACCACCTCTTCCAATACCTTGGCGGCTTACGGTTGTATCGGTGCAGGAATTCCTCCACGTTATTTAAAGGATATTCTTGCTGTAACTAAAGCCTATTCTTCCTCTGTCGGCGGTGGCGACTTTGTTTCCGAAATTTTCGGAGAGGAGGCGGATGAATTACGTATTCGCGGCGGTGACAAGGGCGAATTTGGCGCAACAACCGGACGTCCTCGCAGAGTGGGTTGGTTCGATGCCGTTGCAACACGATACGGGGCCGAAATGCAGGGTGCAACAGAAGTCTGTCTGACCTGTCTTGATGTGCTCAGTTATCTTGATGAAATCAAGATTTGCACTGCATATGAAATTGATGGAGAAACTACAAAAGAATTCCCCGTAACACATCTTCTCAAAGATGCTAAGCCAGTCTATACCACCCTTCCCGGCTGGAAATGTGATATCCACGGCATTACAGATATCAACCTGCTTCCAAAAGAAGCATTGGCTTATGTAGATTTTATTGAGAAAGAAATCGGTGTCCCCATTAAGCTTTTCTCTACCGGTCCGAAACGTCACGAAATTATTTACCGCACACCTAAAATTGATCTCATTTAACTTTAAAAAAGTGGGTATCGCCACCGGCGATACCCACTTTTTTATTCTTGCATTGCTTTTTTTAACGCTGACATAATTTCAGGCACGACTGCTGCTGGATCAATCTTTGTTTCTGTAAACTCTTCTAATGCAAAAATCGCCTGATGAACCAACATACCCAGGCCATTGATCGTTTGATGTCCGTACTCCCTTGCATAACGCAGAAACGCTGTCTCCACAGGCTGATAAACAACATCGCAAACCGGAGCATGCTTCCCCAGTAAATTCAAGAAGCCGAGCTCCGTAAACTGTGCATTTATTTTCTCCATGCCCAGCGGTGTTGTATTGACCAGAAGATCGCTGAACATCGCACAGTCGCTCAGTGTCTGCCCATCAAAGGCACAAGCCGAAATCTGTGCAGGTGCTTCTCGCGCCAAGGTTTCCGCTTTGGCAAGCGTCCGATTGCACACAAAAATCCTCGCTGCGCCAGCCTGCGCCAATTTCAGCACAATAGCCCGTGCTGCACCGCCGGCACCCAGCACAGTAATTGTCTTTTTCTCCGGTGAAAATCCATGGTCCTGTAGCATTCGCAAAAAACCTTTCCCGTCAGTATTGCAGCCGCATATCTTGCCTCCACGAATTACGACGGTATTGACTGACTGACAAAGCTGCGCATCGTAATCCAGTTCATCTGCCAATTTCACTAAATTCGTTTTATGGGGCATTGTTGCATTAAACCCACCATAGCCTTCTGTAACAGCTTGGCGCAAAAACGTCTCTGTATCCTCTGCTCTGACCTGCATACGGCCATATTCATAGGGTAGTCCCAACATTTCCAAAATGGTATTGTGAATGACAGGTGACAGGCTATGTTCAATGGGATCACCGATCACACAAAGTTTTGTTTTTTCCATATGCTCACTCCGTCAACTCTGTCATTTCAAACATCAGCTGAACTGCCTCCGCCAGTTCTTTTGGTGTTCCTCCTGAATAAACTGCATTGGCATATTTGCGATACAATTTATCCCGTTCTTTTTGCAGCTGAAAAATATAATCCGGATCATTCTTTTGCAGCGGTCTATGGCTTACATCTACATTTGCAGCGATTGCCTTTGTACTGCGGTCAAGAAAATATATCATACCATTGGACTTTAATGCATCCATATTTTCTTTTTTCAGCACCACGCCGCCGCCGGTGGCAATCACAACATCCTGCATTGCTCCCACTTTTTTTGCACACTCTGTTTCCAAATCACGAAAATACTTCTCGCCGTCAGATGCAAAAATTTCATTGATGCTCCGTTTTTGCTGCGCAACAATCAACGCATCCATATCAATCAATTTCCGTTTCATATTTTTGGAGAGAATCTTTCCTACGGTTGTCTTTCCACAGCCGGGCAACCCAATCAAAACAATATTTTTCCCCATAACTCTCACACACCCTTTTTATAATTTCCAAGAATCCCAAGGGTCAATGTATTTTCTAAAACTTCATAGAGGGCACTGTTGAATTCCTCATTCGCCAAATCGCCCTCAACATCCAGAAAAAATCGATACTCCCAGCTCTTTCCACTGATAGGGCGAGACTCGAGCCGCAGCATATTCATCCGGTGAACCGCAAGGATTTCAAGAATGTGATTCAGCGCACCCGCTTCGTGCGGTAATGTAAACATCAAGCTGATTTTATCGCGACCGACTCTCAGCTCCATCGTCTTAGACACAATAAAAAAGCGTGTATAATTGTCATGGCTGGTATTGATGCCCTCACGCAAAACCGCAAGTCCATATAATTCTGCTGCATGGCGGCTGCAAATAGCTGCTTTGCTGCGATCTGCGCAATCATATACCATCTGTGCCGCGGCAGCCGTATTCAGCATAGCATGGTGCTGCCAACGGGGATATTGGGCGAGAAACTCTTCACTTTGAAAAAATCCCTGTTCATGAGAATAAACATCTTGAATTTCCTCCATACTCACATTCGGCAAAGCAGCCAAACAATGATCAACCCTAACCATTTGCTCCCCTACCACATATGCGCCATATTCCGCCAGCAAATCATAAACCGCATTGATGGAACCCGTAGAGCTATTCTCAATCGGCACAACGATATAATCTGCTTCATCGGCAATAAGTTTCTCAAACAGTTCTCTCCAGGTTGCGCAGAACTCGCGGGAAACATCCGCTCCGAAAAAGAGCACTGCCGCCTCCTCCGCGTAGGCACCGGATACACCCTGATACAGTACATGTGGATTTTCAACAGGCATCCGCGCAGCCTGTACCATACCTTTGTATCGTTTAAATTGTTCTGCACGATCACGATCATCCAGAAGGGCTCTTTGCTGACGGCGTGAGATCGCCATGATACTGCTGAAAAAATCTTTGACCTCTGTCTTAAGATATTTATTTTTCAGCATGGCTTCTTTTTTTGCCAATACCTCTTCTTCACGCGCACGGTCAAGCACAGGAAGGTGATTTTCTTTTTTATATTCCCCCACCTGCTGTGTAAGATTCATTCGCTTTTCAAACAGCGTGATCATCTGCGCATCAATATGATCAATTTTTGCACGCAGTTCATCCAGCCGGCTCATCAGCGATACAGCTCCCTTCTGGCCTTATATTCCTCACTGCTGTGACGGTTTCCCTCAAGCTCCTTTTCGCGAAGGCGTCTTACAGGTTTTGCCGGGTTGCCAAATGCCATCCAGCCGCTGGGAATTTCAGTTCCACCAGTTACAAGAGAACCTGCACCAATGATACAGTCATTTCCGATCCGCGCACCGTCCAAAACAATCGCTCCCATGCCGATTATTGTGTTATCACCCACGGTGCAGCCATGCAAAATCGCACCGTGGCCCACCGTTACACCGCTGCCGACTATTAAAGGCGCATGGTCACTTACATGCAGCACAGCACAATCTTGAATATTCGTATCTTCTCCAATGACAATCGGACTCTCATCACCGCGAATCACTGCATTGAACCACACACCGCTGCCACTGCCAATTTTAACATCACCACAAACCACAGCACCATCCAAAATCAAAACATCCGATGCTGTTACCCATTTCTTTTTGTAATCCATTTTCTTTCAACTCCTTTTATACCATGTTTTTTAAATTCCCAGCAATTCACAGGCAGCCAACGCTGCCGCTGCTTCAATGGCAGGCAATGCACGCTGCACAATACAAGGGTCATGTCTGCCTGTTATATTTAATTTTGCATCCGTGCGGCTGGATAAATCTACTGTGTCCTGTGTCAAAGAAATTGACGGTGTCGGACGAATTGCTACCTCAAAATCAATCGGCATTCCATTCGTGATTCCGCCATTGATTCCGCCAGAATAATTGCTGCGTGTACGCACTATATCTCCATCCATATAGAATGGATCATTCGCCTCGCTGCCATGCATACAGCTAAATCCAAACCCTGCACCAAAAGAAACACCTTTCACAGCCGGCACAGCAAATAAATACTGTGAAAAAATGCCTTCGGCATTGCAGCCGAAGTCTGGCGCTCCAAACCCTGCCGGCACACCCTTTATGCTGCATGCAACCGCGCCGCCAACACTGTCTTGCTTCATTTTAGCATCCATAATAATCTTCTGCACCTGTTCAGGTGTGGGATTGGCTGTACCGCCAAGCATCGAAATGCCCGATGTAATTTCAATATTTTCCGGTTTTAAAATCAGTTTTGCCAAAGCGCCGGCAAACACCAGCGGTGCCGTCAACCGACCCGAAAAATGGCCGCCGCCGCGGTAGTCCTGATATCCTTTGTACCGTATGGTCGCTGCGTAGTCTGCATGACTTGGTCTTGGTAAATTTTTTAGTTTCTCATAATCTTTGGACCGGGTATCGGTATTGCGAATCAGCGCACACAAGGGTGTCCCTGTTGTATGTCCTTCAAACACACCTGAAAGAATCTCAACTTCATCCGCTTCTTTCCGCGCTGTCGACATCGCATCCTGTCCTGGCGCGCGGCGTTTCAATTCAGCGCAAATAAACTGCATATCCATCTCAATTCCAGGCGGTACATGTTCCAGTGTCACACCAATTGCAGGGCCGTGACTTTCACCAAACACAATGTATTTCATCACTCATCCTCCCTCGTAATCTTACCGCCAAGTGCTTCGTAATCCTGCCAAAAGTCGGGATAGGATTTCTTGACGCAATCAGCTCCCAGTATGGTAACAGGCTCTTTGCAGCAGGTTGCTGCCATTGCAGCCATCATTGCAATGCGGTGATCATTATGCGCAGCTACTCTACAGCCGCCGCGCAGCAGATCAACACCGCAAATGACCAATCCATCCGATAACTCCTGAATCTGTGCCCCCATAGCATTGAGTACCTCAGTGACTGAGGCAAGGCGATCGCTCTCTTTGATACGCAAACGTTCCGCATGAATAATGCGTGTCACCGCACCGTTGCCCCGCAGTGAAGCATGTAGTGCCAACGGCGGCACCAGATCCGGACAATTCGCCACATCCAGTTCCACCTCCCCTTCGGCGCACAGCTTTTCATAATAGGATACAATCTTCCGATCCCCCTGCATCGAATTTTCATTCATTCCTGCAATCGATAATACATTTCCAAGCCCCAACGCCCCATAATAGAATCCAGCCTGCGACCAATCTGCCTCCACAGAGCAATCAATTGTGCAATATGGCTGTTTCCCAGATACGTTAAATACGGAATTCTGCTCTTCCGTCTCTTCTACTGTAATACCGCATTTGTGCAGTGCATCAATCGTCATATCAATATAACTGCGGCTTTCCAGGGCTGTTGTAGCGCGCAGCACAGACGCCCCCTCCACATACGGAAGGGCATATAAAAGTCCCGTAAAAAACTGGCTGGATACATTACCAGCAAGACTGTATTCTCCGCTTTTCAATGTGCCGCATACTGTCAAGTTACCGTTTTTCAATTCATAGAAAATGCCTTTTTCATCGAACATCTGAAAATATGGTGTTTGCGGACGTTCCATCAATCGTCCGCGTCCTGTAAATACACCTCCACCCGCTACAGCAAGGGCTACGGGAATCAAAAAGCGCAGTGTAGACCCACTCTCTCCACAATCAAAATGCGGCAGTCCATCGCTTTGTAACAGGGGCTTTCCCTTTTCCATGCCGATCATAGAAATGGTATGCTCATCCACCTGTTTCCATACAGCGCCCAGCTGTTCTACGCAGGAAAGCGTCGCAAGAATATCCTGCGAAAATGCTACATTAGAAATTCTGCTTTCTCCCTCTGCCAACGCCGCCGCCATAATCAGACGATGTGCCTGGCTTTTGGACGGCGGTGGTGCAATCGTTCCCCGCAGCTTTTGCGGTTGTATTGTAATATCCATCCATCATGCCTCCAACAAAGCAAACAGCACATCTTTTTTCATTGAAACAATTTCCGCATGTCCCAATGTTTCCACTTCAATCACATTGATCATGTCGCCCTTTGCCTTTTTATCCAGTCCAATAGCCGCACGATACGCCTCCATGGTGCACTCTATCTTGACAGGAAGGCGGAACTTCTTTAAAAGCGCAAGCAGACGTGCTTTGAGCTGCGCAGCGTTTTTTCCCTGTTTCTCTTCCACTTCCAGCATTTTTACCATGCCTGCTGCCACACCTTCCCCATGGGTATAGGTTTCATAATGGTATGCCAATTCATAGGCATGTCCCAGCGTATGCCCAAAATTCAAAATGCCGCGCCGTCCGGTATCGTGCTCATCCTCTGCGACTACAGCACGCTTAATATCACAGCAGATACAAATAACCTGTTTCCAATATTTGGGCAGGTCATCAATGCCGCCCATACCCTCCAACAAAGAAAACAATGTTTCATCAGCAATCATACCATACTTGATCACCTCTGCCATGCCGTCACACACGGTACGCTGTGTCAGTGTTTTCAAACAATCTATGTCTGCAAGCACCAATTTAGGCTGATAAAATGCACCCACCAAATTTTTTCCCTGCGGTAAATCGATGGCTGTTTTTCCGCCTACACTGCTGTCAACCTGTGCCAGCAATGTGGTTGGAATTTGTATAAAATCTATCCCGCGAAACATGGTTGCCGCAGCAAATCCAGCCAAATCACCAGTCACGCCGCCGCCAAGAGCAACAACGCCATCACCACGGGTCAAGCCTGCCTGCGCAAAGCGTTCATAAAGCATATTCAGTGTTTGAATATTTTTGCTGCTCTCACCAGCGGGAAAGATCACACTGACTGTACTAAATCCTGCTGCCGTCAGGCTTTTCTCTACCGCTTCAAGATACAGCGGCGCAACATTGCTGTCCGTCACAACTGCCAGCATTTGCGCATCTGTAACTGCGCCAATCAGCTCGCCGCATTGCGCAAGTAATCCACTGCCAATTTTGATCTCATACGACCTACCGGATAGTTCTACTGTCAAGCTCTTCATTTTAAATCTCCTCATGATAGCAGAATCAGCAAATCCGATAGACATATCCTACCGGATTTGCTGCTAAACTGTTCTTATTTTACGATATGCTTGCCCATTAGGTCAACTAATTTGCCCGTCTTATCCATCAGGCTTTCAAATTGATGGGGTGTTAAACACTGCTGGCCGTCACATTTCGCGTGCGCAGGATCGTTATGCACCTCTACAATAAGTCCATCGCATCCTGCCGCAATACCGGCCATAGACAAAGACTCCACCAGCCAGCTTGTACCGCCGGAATGGGACGGGTCGACGATGATCGGCAAATGGCTCATACGCTTCATGCAGGGAATCGCTGATACATCTAAAGTATTGCGCGTATACGTTTCGAAGGTACGAATACCTCGTTCACAGAGAATCACATTATCATTTCCTTCAGACATGATATATTCCGCAGACATGATCCACTCTTCATAGGTATTGGATAAACCGCGTTTCAACAGAATCGGTTTGCTCATCTTGCCAACTTCTTTCAGCAAATCAAAATTTTGCATGTTCCGCGCACCGATTTGAACCACGTCTACCTTTTCTTCGAAAAGATCAATATATTTAGCACTCATTAATTCCGTTACAATAGGCAGACCAGACGCTTCTTTTGCAAGCAGCAGCAGATCCAATCCCACTTCTCCCATTCCCTGAAATGCATAAGGAGACGTGCGCGGTTTAAATGCTCCGCCACGGAGCATAGATGCGCCTGCAGCCTTTACGCGCAGTGCCACCTCGATCATCTGCTCTTCACTTTCCACACTGCACGGACCTGCGATTACGCCAAAATTGCCGCCGCCAATCTTCGCATTGCCAACCGTAATGACAGTATCATCAGGATGGAATTTACGGTTCGCTTTCTTATAAGGTTCAGATACACGCATCACTCTCTCAACGTGTTCATTGATCGTAATTTTTCCCATATCAACGGCAGTTGTATCACCAATCAATCCCAGGATACTGCATCCATGCCCTTCTGTAATACTGACTTTTAAATTCAGCTGTTCTAACTCTGCTGCAAGTTTTTCGATATCTTCCTGCGCAACGTTAGGTTTCATAACAACAACCATAAAGAAACTCCTTTATATCTCATTTTTTACAACTGTTACAAAATAAAAACGCCCATTGATTGCTGTCAATCAATGAGCTTCCATTTGCGTTCTGCGATTTTAGCTGCAAAGTAGGTTTTCCCAGATACACTCATTAATTCACACCTGAATTTTCCCAGCAAAAATAGCCGCCATCGATAAATCGATCGCAGAACGCAAAGAAAATTGCAGTTGTGAAGTCATTGTAATTCATTTGATAACCCTCACTTTTATTTGGCACTAATTATAAAATTCTCTTACCAAAATTGCAACCCTTTTTCCTAAGAAACATCATTTTGTCAACTTTTTTCAATTTTTAATCTTTTTATGTTCCATTTTTTGTATTTTTACCCATTTTGATGAAAATTTTAAAAAATCTGGGCAAATATCTTGACAGCCTACAAAAGAAGTGTTACCATACGCCCATAACCGCATAACAATTGTTTCGGACTTTGCTCCGATGCAATGGTAGAGGCGCGAAAATCATCAGTACCTTACAGAATACGGCCCAGCCGCCGCTGTAAGTGAAAGGGTTTTTCGCCGAAGGTCTTCTTTCCGGCCGGGAAAGCGGATCTGGGCTGACGGAGAATATCCGGCAGACTGTCACAGCAATGTGGAGTGCTATCATTGACACAAGCGAATCTTATTTTTATATGATTCCACGACTGCCATGATACTTTTCTATTGCTGAAAGGTTTCATGGTTTTTTTGTTGCCTTTCAGCAGCAAAGCAGACTACCTCTGCTTACAGCGGAAAAAAGATTTTGGAAGGAAGAAAAAACTATGAGAAGAAGAATGCTGGCCCTGATTTTTGCAGCAATGATGACTGCGTCCATGACCGCCTGCGGCGGAGATAACAGCAGCACCCCCCCATCCGCCAATGATAGCAGCACCGCTGCATCCGGTGTGGAAGACGGTGTACTGACCGTCGCTATGGAATGCACGTATCCTCCTTATAACTGGATGCAGAATGATGATTCCAACGGTGCTGTTCCTATCTCTAATGTCAATGGCAGTTATGCGAACGGTTATGATGTGATGATGGCCAAGAAGATATGTGAAGCCAATGACTGGGAGCTGGAAATCATTCAGGCTGACTGGGGTTCTCTGGTCCCCGGTGTTCAGTCCGGTGTCTATGATGCCAATATCGCCGGTCAGTCCATGAAGGCTGATCGTGCTAAGCAGGTCGATTTTGCAGGTCCCTATTTCTATGCTACTATGGTCTGCCTGACCAAGGCAGACAGCGCTTACGCAAACGCAGCTTCCATTCATGATTTTGCCGGCGCTAAAGGTACTGCACAGGAAGGTACGATCTGGTACACCGACTGCTTGCCCCAAATGGATGATGTTGAAATTCTGACTGCCTCCGAAAATGCATCCGCTATGCTGATGGCTCTTGAAACCGGCATCGTGGATTTCGTCTGCACCGATATGCCCACTGCACAGGGTGCATTGATCGCTTATCCTGATCTGAAGATCATGGACTTCTCCGGCACCGACGGTGACTTTGAATTCACAGAAGAAGAGCGCGCCGAAAATGTCAACATCGGTGTTTCTGTCAAGAAGGGCAACACCGTTTTGAAAGACGCCATCAACAGCGTGCTTTTTAACATGGATGCAGATGACTTCAATGCAATGATGGCAGACGCAATCAAGATTCAGCCCCTGAACAAGTAATTTTTTTAACGAGGCGAGGAAGCCCCCACTTTCTCGCCTCACTTTTTTACCTTGGTCCTGTTTTATAGTTCCGAACCGTTCCTTTCGGATTTATAAAACAAGACCATGAGGTGTATCCCTCTATACATTATAAAATATAAAGAAATTCAACACAAGAAAGGAGTCCTCCTGTATGCTGCAAACAGTTGCACAGCAGTTCGCACAACTGGGCACTGATATTTCCACCACATGGGCAGCCTCCGGTCCGCAGTATCTGCACGGTATGTGGAACACTATTTCCCTCGCCGTGCTTGCTACCCTGATCGGCTGTATTATCGGCTTTTTCTGCGGAATCCTGCAAACCATTCCCTGTGCAAAGAGCGACAATGTGATAAAGCGCTTTTTCCTGAAGCTGATCAATATTATAATCCGTATTTATGTAGAAGTATTTCGTGGCACCCCTATGATCCTGCAAGCTGTGTTTATTTACTATGGTCTTCCCTATTTTACCGGTTCTCAGATGCAGTGGTCCAATGTGTTTGTCGCAGCACTGTTTATTGTGTCTATTAATACCGGTGCTTATATGGCCGAATCTGTGCGAGGCGGTTTCCTGTCGATTGATCCCGGTCAAACGGAGGGCGCAAAGGCAATTGGTATGAATCATTTTCAGACCATGCTCTATGTCATTATCCCTCAGGCACTGCGCGTGCTTCTGCCCCAGATCGGAAACAATTTAATTATTAACATCAAAGATACTTCCGTAATGTTTATTATCAGTTATGGTGAATTGTTCTCCGTGCACCGCACAATCGTTGGTGCTACCTTCGTTTATTTCCCCTCTGCCGCCATTGAAATGGCTGCATACCTCTCCATGACGCTAATCGCTTCCTTCCTCTTGCGCTGGCTCGAAAAGCGTATGGACGGCAGCAATAACTATGAATTGGTCAATGAGGATCAGCTCGTTGGTGCCGCCGGTACCTACAACCATCCCGGTAAGGGCAGTCCCTTTGATGAACGCAGCAAAGAATATGCCAATCCTTCCGCAGCTGAAAAATGCACGGTACAGGAAGAGCTTCTGAAAAACAGAAATGGCAGCACGAGAGGAGATCGTTGACATGAGTGAAACTACAATTTTGGAGGTCCGCCATCTCTCCAAGTCCTTCGGCGCCCATCAGGTTTTGAAGGATATTGATTTTGTTGTCCGCCCCGGCGATGTGACCAGCATCATCGGCTCATCCGGTTCCGGTAAATCTACCTTGCTGCGCTGCATCAACCTGCTGGAAACACCCAGCAGCGGCGAAATACTTTTTCATGGTGACAATATCATGAAGCGCAAAGGCGGCGCAACTGCTTACCGTTCTCGTGTAGGCATGGTGTTCCAGTCTTTCAATTTATTCAATAATATGTCCGTACTGGATAACTGTATTGTAGGGCAGACCAAAGTACTTAAGCGCAGCAAAGCAGAAGCAAAAGAGAATGCTATGAAGTATCTTGAAAAAGTTGGTATGGCACCATATATCAACGCCAAACCCCGTCAGCTGTCCGGTGGTCAGAAGCAGCGTGTCGCGATTGCGCGTGCACTGGCTATGAACCCCGAAGTGCTACTGTTTGATGAACCCACCTCTGCGCTGGACCCGGAAATGGTTGGTGAAGTACTCTCTGTTATGCAGAATCTTGCAAACGAAGGTATGACCATGCTGGTTGTCACCCATGAAATGGCATTTGCCCGTGATGTCAGCAATCGTGTTGTTTTTATGACAAACGGCGTCATTGGCGAAGAAGGCACGCCCGATCAGGTCTTTAATCATCCCACCAATCCTCGCATGATCGAATTTCTGACCCGTTTTCGTCAGCAATCATGAGTTAGAAGTCTCCTATTTCCATAGGAGACTTTTTTTCTTCCTTCCCTTTTCTTTTAAAATGCGATATACTATCGCCACAGAGAGGTTGTGTACTATGTTTCGTCGAATCTTTTTCGTTACTCTTTCTTTATGCCTTTTGCTTCCGATCTGCACAGCATGCACTTTGGATTTGCCGGAAGCAACCCCTATCGTCGGTGATGTGAGCAATAAGCAGACAATCGAAACCATTTATCCCGAGTGGACTTCATCTGAAATTTATACAATCGGTCAGATCGTGATCTACGAAGGAAAATATTATCGTGTTCTCTGGTGGACCAGAGGCAATCCGCCAAAACCGGATATTGCATATGATGAATGGCAGTATCTTGGCGATATACCGTTAAAAGAAACCATGTATTATAATGATGTACATAACAGCACATGGTACGCCAATGCCATAAACACGCTGGCAAGTGCTGATATTTTTGAAGATACAAATACAAACTCTAATTTTTTCCCCAGCCGCCCTGCGACACGCGGATTCTTTGCTGTGATACTATGTCATGCATTGCATATTGCACCAGTCTATAGCGGTCCAAACTTTGCCGATGCCGGTGACAGCTGGTATACTCCCTATCTCGCAGCATTGAAACAAAAAGGCCTTGCAACAGGTACCCCTGATAACCGCTTTGAACCAAACCGCTACCTGACACGTCAGGAGCTATGCAAGCTGATTTATGATGCCTGCGATGGTTATGCCGAAGACCCTGCTACCGCATTTGCCCCATATATTGATTCCGACGCCGTTGATACATGGGCGATTCAACCCTTATCATGGTGTATTGAGCGAAGTATTTTAAAAGAAGACGGCCCGCGCCTGCTGCCGAAAGAAATTGTATCGCGTGCAGAAGCCGCCCAAAGTATTTATGACCTACTTTACAGACCTCAATAAAAAAGATGCACCTGAGCATATGCTCAGGTGCATCTTTTTTATTTTGCGAAATTACCCAGACGTACTCCATAATCATGCAGTGCCTGCTCTTGCTCCGCTGTTAAATATTGTGGCGTACCTAATGCACGTACTTGCAAATAGATCTGTGCGCATTGTTCCAGTGTTTCCATTCTGGTAAATGCCTGCCATAAATCCTTTCCCCAGGTCAATGCTCCGTGATTTGCCAGAAGCACTGCATTATTCTCTGCAACATAAGGTTCAATGCTGTCTGCCAAAGCCTGCGTTCCCGTCATTGCATAGGGTGCCACATAAACTCTCCCCAGCTGAAGTGTTACCGGAGGCAAGAGCGGTTCTGTTAAACCGACTCCTGCAGATGCCAGCGCTGTCGCCCCCACCGTATGTGCATGCACAGCAGCGCGCGCCAGAGGATTCTTCCGATACACGCACAAATGGATTTTCAGCTCACTGGACGGTTTTGCATCTCCCTCTATTACGTTCCCATCCAGATCCGTTTTTACCAAATCCGAATCGCGCAAAAGTCCTTTTGCTGATCCAGAGCATGTTGTCCACAAATGCTTTCCTTCATCCACCAAGCAACTGAAATTCCCGTCTGTCCCGCGGTTCAGACCAGATTCATGCATCAGCCTTCCGACCTCAATCAACAAATCCTTGGCTTCACGATCAGTGGAATATGTCATTTTTACGCCTCCTCTTTTTTGCGAAAGATGTCCCTAAGTGATTCTTTATACGGTGCATGCGCAATCCCCCACTCCGTGACAATCGCGGTAATCAGGTCATGGTCCGTGACATCAAAAGACGGATTCCATGTTTTTACGCCTTCCGGTGCCATACGTTTTTTATACCACATTTCACAGATTTCTTCCCCGTCACGCTCTTCAATCACAATTTCATCACCAGTAGCTGTTTCCATATCGATGGTCGAAGACGGTGCAACAACATAAAATGGAATTCCATAACGCTTTGCCAAAACAGCAACACCCAATGTGCCGATTTTATTTGCGGCATCACCGTTGGCTGCTACACGGTCACAGCCTACAAACACAGCCTGCACCAATCCTTTTTTCATCACTGATGCAGCCATATTGTCACAAATAAGCGTTGTATCAATGCCCGTAGAGGACAGCTCAAAGCTGGTCAAACGTGCCCCTTGCAGCAACGGACGTGTCTCATCACAAAACACGCGGAAATGATACCCCTTCTCATGCCCGAGATATATCGGTGCTGTAGCTGTACCATACCGCACCGTTGCCAGATGCCCGGCATTGCAATGCGTCAGCAAACCATCCCCCGGCTTTACCAGTGTCAAGCCATTCTCGCCAAGGCGCCGACACACATCAATATCCTCTGCCCAAATCGTTTCACATTCACAGCGCAGCTTTGATTGAATTTCCGCAACAGATCGTGCTTTATTTTCCAAAACCACCTTTTCCATCCGTTTGAGTGCCCAAGATAAATTAACAGCGGTAGGGCGAGCAGAATTCAGATAATCCGATGCTGCGCGAAATTGCTGGTAAAATGTTTCATATGTATCTGCCTGAATTTCCTTTGCCGCAAGATAAATTCCGATGGCCGCCGCTACACCAATCGCCGGTGCACCACGCACACGCAATACTTGAATGGCCTCCCAAATTTCCTGCTGCTTTGTCAAATGCAACATCTTGATTTCCCCAGGTAAAAGTGTCTGATCAATAATAACCAGGGCACTGTTTGCATCATCCAATGTGACTGTATCATAATTTAAGATGGACTCCATAGAATATCCCCCTTTATCATCAGCGTTACGCTACAAGGCTACACCATTTACTATGACTTGTCAAAGTCTAAGGCTTCCTTATAGACGCTCTCCCCCCTTCAAACCCTCATTTATACATTGCATTCAGGCGCTAAATTCATTTTTAAAGCCATTTCATGGTTACTTTCGTGAAACTTTATAAAAATATTCAAAATTTTTCTCTCTTCTTCATGTAATTCTGATATTTACATCATCAATTTAATATAGTAAACTGCTAATG
>JAHHSM010000030.1 GCA_020025175.1 Oscillospiraceae bacterium
ACTGTGTCTTTTTCTAATCTTTATTATATCTTTGAAATCAGATGTTAAATAGGATCTCACCATAAGTGGGATAAGGCCAATAATCGCGCGCGGTTATAGTTTCCATTTCGTCTGCAGAAGTACGCATTTCCTGCATCAGAGAGAAAATGGTATCATGGTAATAATATGCCGCTTTTTGCGTGTTTTTCGGAATGCTATCTAATGCTTTTTGCAAATCTTCACATGTGTGATACAGTTTATCGGATAGCGTTGCGAGTTTCTTCAGGGTTTCTGTTTCTGCGGTGCAGGGAATACTTTTGCAAACATTGCGTCTGCTGATAATCGAGGAACTGAGCGCATCCATGAACGAAGAGACTGCGGGCAAAATGCTGCGCTTAACCATATCGATTGCAGTGTTTGCTTCAATATTGATGATTTTATTATAGTGCTCCAGATGGATTTCGTAACGTGCCTTCATCTCTGTTTCTGTGTAAATATTATGCTTGGTAAAAAGTTTGATATTTTTCTTAGAGATATAGGCAATCATAGATTCCGGGGTATTTTTAAAATTTGAAAGACCACGCTGCTCTGCTTCTGCAATCCATGAATCATCGTAGCCATTGCCATTGAAAAGGATTCGTTTGTGTGCTTTGATGACCTGCTGGAGGAGAGATTGCAAATCTGCGTTAAAGTTTTTAGAGTTTTCAAGTTTATCTGCAAATTGGCTCAATTCTTCGGCAACAATGGTGTTAAGGGCAATATTGGGACCTGAAATAGATTGTTCTGACCCCAGCATACGAAATTCGAATTTATTTCCTGTGAAGGCCATAGGTGATGTGCGGTTACGATCAGTTGTATCTTGGGGAATATGTGGCAGTGCATCAATACCAACTTCCAAAGCACTTTGCTTTTTACCTTTATAAGTGGTCCCGTGTTCAATGGATTCCAAAACAGCATTCAATTCATCTCCGAGAAAGATAGATACAACGGCCGGAGGCGCTTCGTGAGCACCGAGACGATGATCATTACCCGCAGAAGCGACAGTACAGCGCAGCATATCCTGATAATCGTCAACGCCTTTAATGATTGCGGCAAGGAAAAGCAGAAACTGCGCATTATCCCGAGGCGTTTTGCCGGGGTCCAGGAGATTTTTGCCTGTGTCTGTAGACAGAGCCCAGTTATCATGCTTACCGGAACCGTTTACACCGGCAAAAGGTTTTTCATGCAATAGACAAACCATGTTATGCTTTGCCGCAACCTTTTTCATAATTTCCATAGTGAGCTGATTATGGTCAGAGGCAGTATTGGCATCGCCAAAAATGGGAGCAAGCTCATGTTGGGCAGGAGCAACCTCGTTGTGCTTTGTTTTTGCCAAAATACCCAGCTTCCAAAGCTCTTCATCGAGGTCTTTCATGTATGCGGTGACTCGTGGCTTGAGGGCGCCGTAGTAATGATCGTCCATTTCCTGACCTTTTGGGGGCTTGGCACCGAACAAAGTACGTCCGGTCATAATAAGATCCTCACGCTGATCATACATTTTTTTATCGATCAGAAAATATTCTTGCTCAGGTCCAACAGTAGGGGTAACCTTCTTGGTCGTTGTGTCACCAAAGAGACGGAGCACGCGCACAGCTTGTTTGCTCAATTCGTCCATAGAACGGAGCAAAGGTGTCTTTTTGTCGAGTGCTTCACCGCCGTAAGAGAAAAATACGGTAGGAATATAGAGGCTATTGTCTTTAATAAAAGCGCAGGAGGTGGGGTCCCATGCAGTATATCCGCGTGCTTCAAAAGTTGCACGCAAACCGCCGGAGGGGAAAGAAGATGCATCCGGTTCGCCGCGGACCAGCTCTTTACCGGAAAATTCCATGATTGCGCCACCGCCATCGTTCGGAGAAATAAAGCTGTCGTGCTTTTCAGCCGTAACACCTGTCATAGGCTGAAACCAGTGAGTGTAGTGGGTGGCGCCCTTTTCAAGTGCCCAGTCTTTCATGGCGTTTGCCACGATTGTAGCGACCGACATATCAAGCGGGATGCCTTCATCCCTGCATTTTTTCAGTGCTTTATAGGTGTCTTTTGGAAGCCGTTCTTTCATGACCTTTTCGTTGAAAACCATGCTGCCAAATAAGTTGGGAACGTAGCTGGATGCTTCTGCCATCGTAATTCCTCCTCAATTTTACCCGTTGAAATCCGCATGTTAAAAATAGATATAAAACTCTTACAGATCACAGCTTTCTGCGGAGTACTAGGTTGATGTGGTTAGTGTAGCATTATGACGAAAAAAGTCAAGCGATTTTGTGCAATTTCAAAAACAAAACATGAAGTAACGTAACAAAAATCCTGGAAACAACAGCTGTGTTCCCAGGATTTTTCATCTTACATAAAGAAAGACATGAAAATAGGTGTCACATATGCTTCGATAAAAGAAGCGATGATCAAAAGTGGCACTACGATTGTCAGATAGACACGCATAATGGAAAGGATCGTTTCCACAAGAGGGGTACGTTCTTTATTTGAAGTTGACTTGCTAAGGCGCTGTGTTACCTCATGGCAAAGATATAAACCGCAGGCAAAAGCAATCAAAAGTGCAGGGATCTCGAAGATACCATGAGGGATCAACCCCGCGGCAAACAGGAGCAGTGATTGACTTGATACTATATAAGAAGAGGTGACGGCACCTATAATGCTTGCGTTTAGTCCGATAGGAAGCGCAGGTAAATAGAGAAACGGTACGATGCCATATAAGATGCTTAGGGCGGCGGCATGGAGGTTATTGAACATTATGCTGACGGCAGAAATGCTGCCATTATTATCCACGATACCTGCCTGCTCAATCACACTTTGGATATAGGTAAGCAAAGATTTCTGAATGGAGGGGAAGAGGAGGCTTGCGAGAATAGAAATCAGATAAATTGCAAAAAAGGCAATGGTCGCATTCTTAAAATAGCTCCATAAAGGACCTCGAAAGAAAGAAAACGACAAACGATATTGTTCTTTCAGAAATTTCATAGGCTTATTTTATCGGTTGCTCAATTTTTCGATACCGATACGAATACGCCGCAAGGACTCATCTTTGCCCAGAATGTGGCAGATCTCAACTGCACCACCGGGGGTAACAGTTTTACCGGCAACAGCAATACGGACAGGCCACATCAGTTTAGCGTTTTTCAGTTCATGCTCCGCAGCATAATCCACCATGGACTGGTACAGTGTATCGTGATTCCAAGCATCCAGCGCTTCTAAAACAGGAAGATATGCTGTTAAGATTTCCAAAGAACTATCTTCATCAGTCTTTGATTTTTTGTTGATATACAGATCCGTGCCATAGTCAGGCAGGGTATCAAAGAAATCGACTTTTTCTGGAATTTCAGCAAGAGTTTCCAAACGGGCCTGTAAGAGGGGCGCAATCATCGCAGTATCAATTTTGGGATTCTTTACGCTTTGGCGAATATAAGGCTCTGCGACTTTGTGGAACGCAGCAGACTCCATTGCACGCAGATAAACGGCATTGAAATGATCCAGCTTGGCAATGTCAAAAATAGCCGGAGATTTGGAAATACCCGCAATATCAAATACCTGAGTAAGTTCATCCAAAGAGAAAATTTCCTGCTCGGCAATTTCACCCTTGGGACTCCAACCCAAAAGTGCCACATAGTTCAGTACAGCGGGGGTGAGATAGCCTTTTGCAATCAAATCTTCATAGGACGGATCACCGTGGCGCTTGGACATTTTGTTTTGTGCGTCACGCATGACAGGAGAGCAATGGACATAGGTAGGAATGTTCCAGCCGAATGCTTCGTAAAGCAAATTGTACTTAGGAGCAGATGAGAGATATTCGCTGCCGCGGACAACATGAGTAATGCCCATTAAATGGTCGTCAACGACATTTGCAAAATTATATGTGGGAAGACCGTCGGATTTCAACAAAACCTGATCGTCCAAGGTTTCGTTTTCAACGGTAATATCACCAAAAATGACATCATGGAAAGTGGTTTGACCTGTGGGAATTTTCTGGCGAATGACATAGGATTTTCCAGCAGACAAATTGACCGCGATTTCTTCCTGAGAAAGATTTCGGCATGGATCTGCGGCATGGTTAAAGTCGCCGGATTCCTCTTCGGACTCAGCCTTTTCGCAGAAGCAGTAGTATGCAGCACCCTTTTCAACCAGAAGTTCTGCATATTTGCTGTATAAACCACGGCGCTCGGTCTGGATATAAGGACCGACAGGGCCACCCACATCAGGACCTTCGTCATGGGTGAGACCGCACTCTGCCATGGTCTTATAGATCACATCCACTGCACCTTCTACCAAACGTCCCTGATCGGTATCTTCAATACGCAGAATAAAATCACCGCCGTTATGTCGTGCAATCAACCAAGTATACAGCGCGGTGCGCAAGTTGCCAACATGCATATAGCCGGTAGGGGAAGGGGCAAAACGGGTGCGCACCTTGCCTTTTGGAATGCGATTTTCCATATCTTCAAAAAATGCCATATCAAGAGCCATTTTGAAACCTCCAAATTTTATTAAAAAATATAAAACATTCGAATATATTTATTATATTTTTAAAGCAGAAAATGTCAAGTTTCATTGCACTTTTTTCGCGGTTATGTTAAAATAATTCGATATAATGCCGTATGGTATATATTTAAGATGAAATAGCCGGGAGTGTATGCTCTCGATATGGAGGTTATTCTAAAATGGAAGAAATACAGAAGAAACGTATTCTAAGTGGTATTCAGCCTTCTGGTGATTTGACCTTGGGTTCTTATCTGGGAGCGATTAAAAACTGGAGTGCGTTGGCGGATAAGTATGACTGCTACTATATGTTGGCAGATATGCACACAATTACCGTACGGCAGACCCCCGCGGATTTGCGCCGTCGTACATTGACTCAGCTTGCGGCCTATATCGCCTGCGGTTTGGATCCTGAAAAGAATGTTCTGTTTATTCAGTCGCACGTGCCGGCACATGCGCAGTTAGGGTGGGTGCTGGATTGCTACACCATGTTTGGTGAGCTGAGCCGCATGACACAGTTTAAGGATAAAAGTTCCAAGAATGCTGACAATATCAATGCGGGTTTGTTCACATATCCTGCCCTGATGGCTGCCGATATTTTGCTGTATCAGGCAGATTTGGTGCCGGTTGGCGAAGACCAAAAGCAGCATGTAGAAATCTGCCGTGACATTGCAGCACGGTTCAATGGTATTTATGGTGATGTGTTTAAGATGCCGGAGCCTTATATTGCAAAGGTCGGCGCAAGAGTAATGAGCTTGACCAGTCCTGAAAACAAAATGTCCAAGTCGGATCAGGATCAAAATGGCTGCGTGTATATGTTAGAAAGGCCGGAAGATATTATGCGTAAGTTTAAGAAGGCCGTGACCGACAGCGAAGCAAGTGTACGTTTTGCCCCAAAGGACAAGCCTGGCGTATCCAACCTGATGCAGATTTACTCTGTTTGCACCGGTAAGAATTTTGAAGAAATCGAAACAGAGTTTGCCGGTCACGGCTATGGAGATTTTAAGGCTGCTGTGGGTGAGGCAGTTGTAGAAATCCTGCGTCCCATTCGTGAGGAGACAGAACGTTTGCTGGCAGATAAGGCTTATCTGGAAAGCATCTATCGTACCGGTGCAGAACGTGCGTCTTATATTGCAAACAAGACCTTGCGGAAGGTCTACAAAAAAGTAGGCTTTGTTGAGCGCTAAATCATTATGGTCTTTTCGGAGGATTTCTGGTTATGTCAATTGAATTAGGATTGTTGGCAGCTGTGATACTTGCGCTGGTTGTAGCATTAGTAGTCAGTTTTCTGTCAACACCGATTGTAAAATCGTTTGCTTATAAATTAGGTGCGATCGATGTGCCGAAAGATAACAGAAGAATGCACAAAACACCGATTCCTCGTATGGGTGGCCTTGCGATTTTCTTTGGCTTTATTATCAGCATTTTGATTTTTGGAGAAATCGATCAGCAGCTCAAGGGCATTCTGCTGGGTTCTGTTATTATTGTTGTAATGGGTATTATTGACGATATTACCCCTTTGCCTGCAAAGTTGAAGTTTGTCGTTCAAATTATTGCGGCATTGATCCCAGTTTATTATGGTGTGCAGATCACCTGTATTTCAAACCCCAATATTTTCGGGGATAATGCATACTGGCAGTTTGGCTGGCTGTCGATCCCGATTACAGTGCTCTGGATCGTGGGATTAACCAATGCGGTGAATTTGATTGATGGATTGGATGGTCTGGCAATTGGCGTGTCCACCATCAGTGGATTGACAATGCTTGCTATCGCGATTTTGGTTGCTGAGCCGCAGGTAGCAATTGTTATGGCGGCATTAGTTGGAGGATGTATTGGCTTTATGCCGTATAATATGAATCCTGCAAAGATTTTTATGGGTGATACAGGATCTACATTTTTAGGTTTTATCTTGGCGTGTATTACAATTCAGGGACTTTTCAAATTCTATGCAGTGATTTCCTTCGTAGTACCGTTCCTGATTTTGGGTCTGCCTATTTTTGATACGATCTTTGCCATTGTTCGCCGCGTATATCATGGTCAAAGTCCTATGGCACCGGATCGCAGTCATGTGCACCATCGCTTAATTGACATGGGATTGAACCAAAAGCAAGCGGTTGCTGTTTTGTATGTGATTTCTGCTATTTTGGGTCTGTCTGCTGTGGTGCTGGCAACAGATGGTGAAATTAAATCGTTGTTCTGCTTGGGCGCATTACTGGTTATTTGCCTTGCTGCGGTGCGTGTCATTTTTGTTCCAATGATTAAAGATGAGGAAAAGAAACATGCTGAATCAGTGGAGTTGATGAAGGAGCTTGAACAGAGGGCAGTTATTGCAGCAGAGGAGCTTCCAGCAGAAGTGAAGAAAGAAGAAAATGTGTCTGATAACGATACGAAAGATCAATGATAAAAAGAAAGAGGGAACACAGCATGAAAAAGCTGCGGGTGATGAGTGTATTTGGTACTAGACCGGAAGCAATTAAAATGGCTCCGCTGGTGCTGGAATTGAAGAAATATCCTGAAATTGAAAGTATTTGCTGTGTAACAGCGCAGCATCGTCAGATGCTGGACTCTGTGATGGAAGTGTTTGATGTGCAGGCAGATGCAGATTTAAACATCATGGCTCCGCGCCAGACATTATCCAGTATTACCTGTAAGTGTTTAACCGGTATGGACGATGTGATCGAGGAGCTGAAACCTGATTTGATCCTTGTCCACGGGGATACGTCTACTACGTTTGCAGGTGCATTGGCTGCATTTTACCATCAGGTTGCCGTAGGCCATGTTGAGGCAGGGCTTCGCACCTATGACAGATATTCTCCATTTCCGGAAGAAATGAACCGAAAGATGGTGGGCGCAATTGCATCGCTCCATTTCTGCCCGACCGAGAATAATCGCAAAAATCTTGAAAAAGAGAATATTACAGAAGGCGTATTTGTTACCGGAAATACGGTGATCGATGCATTGAAGACAACAGTCCGTGAAAAGTACCATTTTGCAACCGAAGAATTGAACCATCTTCCCTATGATACAAAGAAGGTGATTTTGGTCACATGTCATCGCCGTGAAAATTATGGTGAGCCAATGAAAAACATTATGTTGGCATTACGCCAGATTGCGCAAACCCATGAGGATGTAGAGCTGGTGTATCCGGTCCATTTGAGCCCTGTTGTGCGTGATGCAGTCAAGGAGTATCTGGAGGGTGCACCGAGAGTGCATTTAATTGATCCGCTGCCGGCAGATGAAATGCATAATTTGATGGGGCGTTGCTATATGGTTATGACCGATTCTGGAGGATTGCAGGAAGAGGCACCGGCGCTTGGAAAACCTGTGCTGGTACTTCGCAAGGAAACAGAACGGCCTGAAGCTGTGGCTGCGGGTACTGTGAAAATTGCCGGAGTAGAGCAGGATAACATCGTAAAGATGGCAACTGAATTAATTGCATCACGGGAAGCCTATGAGAAGATGGCACATGCAGTGAATCCTTATGGTGATGGTGAGGCGTGCCGCCGTATTGCAGAGGCAATTTTGTGGCATTTTGGCAAACGATCTGAAAAGCCTAAAGATTATCATGGCATGTAATTTTTAAGCAGGGAGGGATACTGTGGATAAGGGAAAAATGAGCATTGTGATTATTGGTGTTACAGTGGCAATTTTAATAGCAGTATTCCTCTTTGTGACATTTATGTCCATCAATCAGAATCGACCTCAGATTGTGCTGCCGAATGAAGACCGTACCTCAGATCAGTTCAATTCTGAACAGGAGGAACACGAGGCAGAACTCATTTCCAGAGTTGATGTTACGCCGGCTACAGTTCAAAATGTGATCGAAACATTAAATCGTCCGGAAGCATATATGCGTACCATTACCCTCACAACGTTTTGGAGTGGTGGACAAGGCAGTACAATAGTAGAAAGCTATATCGATGGTGGATGTGTGCGATTTGATACGGTTTTGCCAGGAGGGCAGATACGGCATACCATTCGCAATGGTGATTCTACATATATATGGTATAACGGTGAAAAAAAGGTATTTTCTGTGCAGACGGGTGATTTTTCCGAAGATGCAGAGCAATGGATACCTACTTATGAAAATTTATTGGAAATTGATAGAAAAAACATTACACAGGCAGGATATGTAAAGTATCAGGATATCGACTGTATTTATGTTATGACAGCAAAGGATGTCGATGGTTATAGCGAACAGTACTGGGTTTCGGTAGATAATGGGTTACTGATCGCAGCAGAACGGTTTCAGGAAGAAACAGTGGTATATCGTATGGAGGCACTTGCGACTGTGGTTGGGATACCGGATACAGAGCACTTTACATTGCCAAATGGCACTGTAGTAAATGGTTGATTTTGGCCATAAAAAACGGCGGAATTTACTGCCGTTTTTTTATTTTTCCTGGTGCATATAATTGCAGATGCATTTGTATAGCTGTGTTTTGTGCTGATACTGCCGTATTTATTTAAATAGGTGTTTTGGGATCATTTTTATCAAAAGCCAATTGCGCATTGTGCTGTCGATATTACGATATTTAGTGTTTTTATGAAGAAGCATGTTATTTAGGTAAAAGCAGACAAACCTAAGGAAGATGCTTGATGAAGTGTATCACCTTTGAATTGGTCGTGTTTTTTATAAAATTATTGACTTTATTAGTTTAGTACGTTAAAATGCTTTCATTAGTCAAAATGAGGAGGATACTTTATGGAATTGCAAAAAAACGACTTTGCACGAGAGTATGCCGATCGTTATAGCAAGCTGTGTTGTGAGAATGATACGATTGATGACGCATTATTTAATCAGCGTCATGTATTTCGTGGTCTGCGTGATAAACAGGGGCATGGTGTTGTTACAGGTATTACAAATATTTCCCTTGTGGAAGGCCGTGAGATTGTAGACGGAAAAGAGAAGTATTGTGAGGGCCGTCTATTGTATCGTGGATATAATGTGATTGATTTGGTGCGTAACTGTAGCACGGGGTGTGGTTTTGGCTTTGAAGAGGTTGCGTATTTACTGCTTTTTGGTAATCTTCCGACGCAGTCACAGATGGAGGAGTTTCAACAGGCGCTGTGCAGCAGCTGTCATTTGCCGGTGAACTTTACCCGTGATGTCATCATGAAAGCGCCTAGCAACGATCTGATGAATTCTATGGCGAAAAGTGTGTTAACTTTGGCGTCTTACGATGATAGAGCAATGGATATTTCTGTGCCGAATGTACTTCGGCAGAGTTTGGAATTGATTAGCCGATTCCCCATGTTGGCAATTTATGGATATCATGCGTATAACCACTATCACTGTGACGATTCATTATATATTCATCATCCAGATCCGAAGCTGTCTACTGCGGAAAATATATTGAGAATGTTGCGTCCGGATTGTAAGTATACAGAGACAGAGGCACGTGTGTTGGATGCAGCTTTAATTTTGCATATGGAGCACGGCGGTGGTAATAACTCTACTTTTACCACACGTGTTGTAACATCGTCTGGTTCTGATACATATTCGGTTATGGCCGCGGCGTTGTCTTCACTGAAGGGTTCAAAGCATGGCGGTGCAAATATCAAAGTGATGGAAATGATGGAGGATTTGAAAACACATGTAACAGATCCATCCAATGAGAGTCAGGTACATGACTATTTGGAAAAGGTATTGGACCATAAAGCATTTGATCAAAAGGGCTTGATTTACGGTGTGGGTCACGCCATTTATTCTATGTCAGATCCGCGAGCAGAAGTATTTAGAAGCTTTGTGAAGCGGTTGGCTCAGGAAAAAGGCAGAATGGACGATTTTGCACTTTATTCCAGCATTGAAAAGATGGCACCGGCTATGATTGAGGAGCGTCGTAAAATTTACAAAGGTGTGTGCGTTAATGTTGACTTTTACAGTGGCTTTGTTTACAGTATGCTCGGCATTCCTGTTGAATTGTATACGCCTATTTTTGCCATTGCGCGTATTGTGGGGTGGAGTGCGCATCGTTTGGAAGAGCTGGTAAATATGGATAAAATTATTCGTCCTGCATATGAAACGGTTATTAGTCAAGAAAAAAAGTATACACCGTTGCATCAGCGATAAAATAAAAGCCCGTCTGGTTTTGAAGCCAGGCGGACTTTTTATAAAATAAGCAATAATCCCAATGCGATCAGCAGCTCTTCATTCTGTCCGTTCCCATCGGTAAATATTAAGAATATAATAAGAAGTAGGAGTAAATCGCCCGTATCTATACCATCAAGACCAAGTTTTCCAAACATATTTTGAATACAGGAGAATGGGTCCTGTGACGTGGGCGGTGCACTGGAATTTTGAGGTGGTGGTGGACCGCAGACTGTAGATGTACTATCGGGTAAATCTTCGCTGATTCGAGTGAAAGTGCCTTGCTGATCTCGGACATATCGATTATACATGATGTTCACCAAATCCTTTGAAGAACGTTTTCCCTAGGTGGAAGAGATGCGCAAGACGTAAAGCGCGATCGATTTTGTTTTGCCGCTCCGGTTTTAAAAAAGGTTTTAAAGCATACAGCAGCTGTGTGCCTTCATCATTACTGCCGGAGTTCATTTCCTGGAGCAGCGGAAGAAAACGGGATATGGTACTCATATCGATTCCACCTAAAAGAGAGGATAGGTCCGGTATTTCCTCGGATTGATGTTGAGAGGATGGTGAGGATGCTGTAGATGCAGGAGGTGGGGAGGGAGGCGGCCGAGAATTTGCATCATTTTGCTGGGAAAGCATTTGCGCCAGCTGTGCCACTTGCTGCATGCTTTCGGGTGAAGATAGAATGGAATTCAATTTTTCTTCAAAATCAGACATCTTCAGTACCGCCTCCTTACTTATTTTACCGTACTTATTTTGTTTTGCTTCGGTTTATTTTATCTGCTGATTCAGGTTATGGATAATTTGAGAGCCTTCATCAGATTTCATGAGTTCTGCGATCATACGCACCATGTCGGCTGTGTTTCCCTGTGCGGCAGCATCCGTTGCGTTTTTAAGCTGCGTACCGCCGTCCTTTGTCAGCATAGACAGCAGTTTTTGTCCGTCTGGTGATTGCATAAGTTGTTCAACTAATGCTTTATTCTGCTGAATTTTCTTAATTTGTGATTGAAAGTTCAAAAAAATTTCTCCCTTCATCTAAATAATGTCTATTGCAGTATATGAGGGCAAGGTTAAAAATGTGAGAGAAATTTAAGAAAACAAGTGCGGATGCCGAAAGGTATCCGCACTTGAAAGTTATTTGATTTTATTTGCTTTTGCAAAATCGCAGTCGCCTTTTAATAGGCAGTTGGTGCAGTCAGGATTGCGTGCCATGCAAACCGCGCGTCCGTGCAGTACCATGCGGTGACAGAAGTCAGAGCCTTCTTCAGGAGGGATCACGGCGCGTAATTGTTTTTCAGTGCTTACGGGATCTTTTGTGCCATCTGTCAATCCAAGACGACCTGTGATCCGGATACAGTGTGTATCTGCCACGATGGCTGGCTTATGAAAAATATCGCCTAAGACCAAATTTGCGGTTTTCCGACCAATTCCGGGCAGAGCGGTCAGTTCTTCCATGGTATCTGGAAGGATTCCGTTGTGCTGTTCAATCAGAACTTTAGCGCAAGCAACAAGATCCCTTGCTTTTGTTTGATAAAGACCGCACGAGCGAATGATTGCCCCCACCTCATCGGGCGTTGCTCTGGCAAAAGATTCCAAGGTGGGGAATGTGGCAAATAACTCTGGAGTGACCATATTTACGCGAGCATCGGTGCACTGTGCGGAGAGACGCGTTGCAAATAGAAGTTCATAATCCTTTTCATAAACCAAAGAGCAAATTGCCTCAGGATAGAGTATTTTTAAATTTTCTATGATGCGCAAAACAGTGCTTTTTCGTTTCATAGTATGTGCATCCTTTCTTTTATAGCTTTTATATACAGCATACTACAAATTTCGTACAATTGCGAGAACAAAAGAAGATGCAAAGGCAAAAGAAGTGTGATAGAATATAAAAAATCATACATTGATAAGAAAGAGGTGGCTGTAATGGATCGCCCGTTGGCAGATGAAATGCGCCCAAAAAGTTTAGATGATGTTGTTGGTCAAAAACATCTGTTGGGCGAAAATGGGTTATTGCGTCGTATTATCGAAAGTGGGACGGCCACAAATATGATTTTTTATGGCCCACCGGGTATCGGAAAAACAACTTTGGCCAATTTGATTGCTGCGAAAACGAACAAGCCGCTCTATAAGCTTAATGCAACGACTGCATCCATTTCTGATATTAAAGAGATTCTTGCGAATGTCGGAACAATCCTGGCTCCTGGTGGGATATTGTTATATTTGGATGAAATACAGTATTTCAACAAAAAACAGCAGCAGACATTGCTGGAGTTCATGGAAAACGGCTCTGTAACACTGATTGCTTCCACAACAGAAAATCCTTATTTCTATGTCTATTCAGCATTATTGAGCCGCAGTACGGTGTTTGAATTTAAACCTGTTGCGCCGCAAGAGCTTTGTCCTGCGTTGCGCAGGGCGGTAACTGTTATGGAGAAGGAGCTGCAGATAAAAATTGAATGCGGTGATGCCGTGCTTGAAAAAATTGCTTATTTTTGCGGCGGTGATGTGCGCAAGGGGATCTCCGCAGTAGAGCTTCTTTGCAAGGCGGGGGTGCCAAAGGAAGGAATCTTGACGATTTCTGAAGAGGAGGTTGCTCAGGCAGCACAGCGTAGTGCAATGCGATATGATCGTGATGGAGATGATCATTATGACCTGCTCTCAGCGCTGCAAAAATCGATTCGTGGCTCTGATCCGGATGCGGCGATTTATTATTTAGCCAGACTTTTAGAGGCAGGAGATCTGCTGTCACCGTGCAGACGTTTATTGGTCATTGCGGCGGAGGATATTGGCCTTGCTTATCCACAGGCAATTGCAATCGTTAAAGCATGTGTGGATGCGGCGCAACAGATTGGCTTGCCGGAGGCACGGCTTCCGTTGGCAGAGGCTGCGATTTTGCTTGCGACTGCACCAAAATCCAACTCAGCGCACAATGCCATTATTGCAGCTATGGCGGATGTGAGGAGAGGTGCGAGCGGCGATATTCCAAGGCATTTAAAAAATGTCCATGCGGATTCGACTGGTGCAGACCGTGGTCCCGGATATCGCTATCCCCATGATTTTCCGAATCACTATGTGCCGCAGCAATATTTCCCGGACGATTTGGTGGGCACACAGTACTATGAGTATGGCGAAAACAAAAATGAGCAAGCTGCAAAAAAGTACTGGGATCATATCAAAGGGATGCACTGATCAGTCCTTGAAATAGGACCACTCACCGATATTTCCTTTTGTTATGGAATAGTGCAAGGAAGGAATATGCAGGCAAGGCGGCAGAAGTCCGACAATATGAAGTTTGATTTTATGCTTTTCCGGAAGAATTGATTTAATTAAAACAGAAACACGGTCACCCTCCTGTAAACGTTCGTCCGGTTCAGCAAGTCCGGTCAGATTGGGAGAAAGTTCGATGAAGATGCCATAGCTTTTGATGCCGCGTACTGTACCGGTAACGGTTTCGCCTTCTCGGAATTGCGCAGCGTTTTCTCCCCATGTTCCAAGCAGTTCTTTATGAGAAAGAAGAAACCGCCTGTCGAAATGATCAATTTTTTCAACAACACAGTAAATTGTTTGGTTTGGCAGAAAACGTTCGCTCGGGTGGGAGATTCGCGATACTGAAATTTGGCGAATAGGAAGCAGCGCGATAATTCCACATCCGATATCAGCGAATATGCCGATAGGAGACATGGATGTGATCACTGCGGGAATTACATCGCCTTCGTGCAAAGTATCTAATAAATAGGAGAGGGCATCTTCCTGCAGTTGCTTGCGCGATATATGCAAAAGTGGTGTGCCGTCTTGCGCTTGTGTTACAGCAGTGATTGTTCCACAGATATACTTTCCTACCAGTGAGAGAATGGAGATTTCTTTGTCTGCACCACTGATATATGGACTGATGGCATTTTCTCTGGCGATATGTACAGAGAAATTACCAATTGTTCCGTACAGATGATGCAGATGATCGCAGCGATTGATGGTAAATTCCAGCGGTGTTGATTCAGCTATATATTTTTTTGCATCATTCAAGGTCAGCAATGCGCTTGCATTTTCCTGATAGCTTTTGTTCATTCCTTCTGGAAGGTAAGGTCGATTTATGAACAATTTAATCATCCTGTCTGCCATATAGGCTTAAAATTATAAAATACTATATGCGTCATGATGCACAGAGTTGAATATAAGAAGGTTTTAAATATGGATTTACAATTAAATGATAGAGTAGAATTGAAAAAGCAGCATCCGTGTGGATGTAAAACGTTTGTGATTACACGTGTTGGAATGGATATCAAATGGCGCTGTGAGGGATGCGGTCGCGAAGTGATGCTTGCACGCAGTAAGGCAGAAAAGAGTATTAAACATGTGCTGACGGTGCATGAGGCAGAGTGACAGTAAAGGGACGGCCTGGGCCGTCCCTTTTTGCGACCTTTTTTCAGAAGAGAAATCGCTATACTGAGTGAGGTGATTGCGATGGTGGTTTACTTAGACAGCGTTTTTTTGCTCAATGGATTGCTGGACGGATTGCTACTTTATTTTACGGGTTATCTTACGGGGATAGAACGAAAAATGATTCGGATTGTGGTTGCAGGGGGCATTGGCGGTGGATATGCGGTCAGCACTTTTTTTCAATTTGGGTTCATATCAACAGCATGTCTGCCGGTAAAAGTGGGGATGGGAGTTATCCTTGTTTGGATAGCCTATGGGCAGCGAAGGCGATTTTGGCAGCTGAATCTGGTGTTTTTTGGATTGTCCTGTGTATTGGCTGGCGTTGTATTGGCGGCTGGCTTTTTCGTTAGAACAGATTTTTATCAGAGTGGTGCCTATCTGCTTCCTATTAGATTTGATTTATTGGCAGCATCTGCAATATGCTGTTTTGGAGCAATCTATTTCTGCTTTAAAGGGGGATTCCGGCATAGACTTTCAGGGGAAATTGTTCCTGTATCATGTGAAATTGCGGGCAAAGAAATGTCATTTACTGCACTTCGGGATACCGGGAATACATTGTGTGATGATTTAACGGGAGCACCGGTTCTTGTGACAGACGGCAGGGTGCTGCAACCATTTTGGCCACATGAAGTGAAGCCATATTTGACGAGTGAGTATCTTGCAAAGCCGGAGACGGCGATCGAATCAATTGGTTTGACAAACAGTGGGATTTCGCTGCGTTTGATGCCGTATCGCAGTGTTGGCACAGTGGCTGGCTTGCTGTTGGTATATACAGCAAAACATGTAAAAATCGGAACATATCAGGTTGAAAAAGTGACCATTGCCCTTTCGCCGACACCGGTGTCGGAGCATGGAGAATATGATGCGTTGTGGGGAGGACCCGTGAAATGAATTTTAAAAGACTGACTCAATGGTGGCATAAGCTTTATACATATTTTCGTAAGAGCAGACCTGGGAAAATCATGTATATTGGTGGGACAGATCCTCTGCCCCCACCGTTGCCAAAAGATGAAGAGAAGGCAATGCTGCGCCGTTTGGATGAGGGAGAAGAAGAGGTCAAAACGGTTTTGATTGAGCATAATTTACGCCTTGTAGTCTACATAGCACGGCGATTTGAAAATACAGGAATCAATATTGAAGATTTGATTTCGATCGGAACTATCGGTTTGATTAAAGGCATCAACACATTTTGCAGCGACAAGAATATCAAATTAGCTACATACTGTTCCAGGTGTATTGAAAATGAAATTCTGATGTATTTGCGAAAAAATGCAGGACAAAAAGTGGAAGTGTCTTTTGATGAGCCACTGAATACGGATTGGGATGGCAATGAATTGCTGCTTTCAGATGTTTTGGGGACAGAAAGTGATATCGTTATGCGTCCCATTGAGGAGGAGGTTGACCGAAAATTATTGCATCAAGCGATTGAAAAACTAACGAATCGCGAAAAGGAGATTATTACAATGCGCTTTGGCTTGGGTGGGAAAAAAGAACAGACTCAAAAAGAATGCGCTGACCGTTTGGGAATTTCACAATCGTATATTTCTCGCCTGGAAAAGAAGATCATTTTAAAACTGAAAAAAGAAATTTTGCGAATCAGCTGATGTTGAATTTGGGTGGAAATCAGAAAGAAATAGTGTATAATAGAATCAATCAAAATATCTCTGGTATATATGGAAAGATAGTTGGTATATACGCTTACAAAATAGAAAAATAAAGGAGGCGGGGATATGTATGATATTGCAGTCCTGGGAGGAGGTCCGGCAGGTCTTTCTGCGGCGATCAGCGCGCGTGTAAGGAATAAAACAGTTGCTGTTATTTCAAATGATTATCGGGCAAATGTATTGTACCGATCAAATCATGTACCCAACTACCCTGGTTTGCCGGATATTTCCGGGGGTGAACTCCTTGAACGGATGCATGGCCAGGCAGAAAAGCTGGGTGCTGAGTTTATCACAAAACGCGTGATTTCCGCAATGAATATGGGGCATTCTTGGCTTTTGGGCGCAGAGGATGAGTTGGTTGAGGCAAAAGCGGTTATCCTCGCAGGTGGCATCATCCGTAGTGAAAAATTTGCAGGGGAAGATGCTTTTGTAGGCAGAGGCATCAGCTATTGTGCCACTTGTGACGGTATGCTCTATCGCCAGAAGCGCGTGGTTGTTTACGGAGAGACAGAAGCTTCGGAGTTGGAAGCCAATTATTTGAAAGAAATTGGCTGTATTGTTATTTATGTTTCAAAGCGTCCGGAAAATGGAAAACTGGTTGATAGCATTCCTTTTATACGCATAAAGGATATGGAAATTCATGGTGAACGGGCGGTCACACATTTATTGATCGATGGAGAAAAAGTATTGTGTGATGGTGTGTTTTTGCTCCGTGCCTCCGTTGCACCGATGGATTTGATTCCGGATCTGGCAATCGCGCAGGGACATATTCATGTGAATACAACGATGGAGACAAATTTGACTGGTGTTTATGCGGCGGGTGACTGTATCGGAAAACCGTATCAAATTGCAAAAGCCGTTGGCGAGGGTCAAATTGCAGCTTTGAGGGCTGTGTCATGGATTGATCAGCAGAATTGAGCGTAAAATAAAGTTCAAGATAAGAAATAATTTATGATTATGGCAAATGAAGTGAGCTAAATATATTGTATTTGAATCAACTTCTATTTTAGTAAAAAGGCAGGTGCTGCATTGTTTGCGGTGCCTGCTTTTTTGGGTTGAACATATGAAGATGATTTTGACATGCTGCATTTGTTAAAGAG
>JAHHSM010000031.1 GCA_020025175.1 Oscillospiraceae bacterium
AGTGGGCAGATAGTGCTACCAAATCTGCGGTTTGGGAAGTTTATAAATTCATCCACATCAACACCGTGGCACCTTTCGGCACCTTCCGCACAAAAATCAGGAAGTGGAAGAAACTCATGCTGTAAAAGTGTTTGCCCTATTCCAATATTTTTAACACTAAGGGAATCAAAATTCATAGTTATAAGGGCAATGAGTATAGAATCCTAAAGAATAAAAAGTAGCGCAAGGGTTTTTGGCGAAAGCATCTGTATCATCTTAGCAAGTATACTGTTTATACTCCCAAGAGTCGTAAAACAGTACAATCGCTAGGAGCGTGCTCCTAAACCCTTCCAGAGAAAGCACATAAAAATAAGCAGCAGGTGTCGGAATATACCGACACCTGCTGTTCTTCTTAAAAACTTCCTTATGGAGTGCATCTTTTTGTGCACGCCCTTTTGCAAACTTAAAAACTTAAGCTGCAAGTAATCTCACTGAGTGATAATTACTTAACGCCTTCCTTGTCAACGCTGGGCAGAATGGACTCAACTTCGACATGGGGACGAGGAATAACGTGAACAGAAATCAGCTCACCAACGCGCTGAGCTGCTGCTGCACCAGCATCGGTAGCTGCCTTAACAGCGCCGACGTCGCCGCGAACCATAACGGTAACCAAACCGCCACCAACGTGAACCTTACCAATCAGATAAACGTTTGCTGCCTTGACCATTGCATCGGCTGCTTCGATAGAGCCAATCAGACCCTTGGTTTCGATCATACCCAAAGCTTCGTTTTTAATCATTGTATTTTCCTCCTAAAATAAATTTACCGAAAAATTTACTTAACAATTGTAATAGTGGACTTTGAAGTCAGGCCAAGTCCATTAGCCTCTTCTGTATCAATATGGCATTCCAATGCGGAAGAATCGTTTGCACGAATTGCAACGTTGGAAAGGACACCGCCACGAGGACCGGCAACCTTGATGTCAACGATGTCACCATCCTTAACACCCAGACGTGCAGCATCCGCAAGGGTCATATGAATATGACGCTGTGCCACAATCAAACCTTCTCTTGTCTGAACGGAACCCTTAGGACCAACCAAGGTCACACCATGGGTGCCAGCCAGATCGCCAGACATGCGAACATCACCAGCTACGCCCAGCTTAAAGCTGTCTCCAGCGATAACTTCAACCTGAGTTGCCTTACGCACAGGACCGAGAATGCGAACTTTCTCAATTGCACCCTTAGGACCAACAACAGTCACGGTTTCCTTGCATGCATACTGACCAGGTTGGGACAGATCCTTCATCTTAGTCAGCTGATAGCCCACACCAAACAGTGCATCCAAATCTGCCTGAGACAAGTGGATGTGGCGATTAGAAATACCAACAGGAATTTCATTGCCGTTCTTATTGTCCTTCAAAACCTCCAGCAAGAGATTCATGACATCTGCATACTTATTATCCATATACTTAGGACCCCGATTTCATAGCATTAACCAGTTCATTCACCAAATCAAGCAGCTGCTTGCCGTCGATGCCAGGATCTGCGGGCAGGCCCTGATTGCCAGTGCTGCAGTTGCAGCCGCCACCGTATTGCATAGGCATTGCACCAGTTGCATTGCTGCCACGGCAGCAACCGAAATCAACACCGTGGAAAGTAGGATCATCCTGAGCCAAAGTTGTTACATCCTTGATACCATAAACAACATGCTTAATGTTAACCAGATGCATGGGAGTAACGTTCTCGGAAGTAGCACTGCCACCCCAAGTACCGCAACCCAGAGTAAATGCAGGAGCCAAAGCGGTGCTCAAACCAGTGCCACCCTGTGTACCACCGGTGTTGACCAGAATACGGGAAGCAGGCTTTCTGGAGAACTCACGAACGATCTGAGGATCGTTTGTGTGAATGTTCATGGTGTGACCGATACCGTTCTGCAGAAGCTTTATGCTCAGATCACAAGCTTCATGCCAGTCACGAACAGTGTAGAATGCCAAAACGCTGGTCAGCTTCTCATAGGACAGAGGATAACCATCGCCAACACCCTGCTGCTCACCGATCAGCACGCGAGTGCCTTCGGGAATAGTGATGCCTGCTGCAGTAGCAATAACCTGGGGACTACGAGCAACGAACTTAGCGCTCATGCTGTGACCACCATTTTTGAACAACAGAGCGCAGACCTTAGCAGTCTCCTCTGCGTTCATAAAGTAACCACCCTGCTTCTTGAACTCAGCGATAACCGCGTCACGGTTGCACTCTTCGCAAATAATGGACTGCTCAGAAGCACAGACAGTACCGTAGTCAAAGGTCTTGGAAGCCATAATGTTCAAAACAGCGCGATGAACATCAGCAGTACGCTCAATGTAGCTGGGAGAGTTACCGGCACCAACGCCCAGTGCAGGCTTACCTGCGCTGTAAGCAGCCTTAACCATACCAGGACCACCGGTAGCGATGATCAAAGCAGTCTCCTTGCACTTCATCAGCTCGTCGGTTGCGCCCATGGAAGGCATGGACAGGCAGCCAATGATGTTCTCAGGTGCACCCGCTGCGATAGCTGCATCACGCATCAGACTAGCAGCCTTCAGAGTGCACTGCAGTGCAGAAGGATGGGGAGAAAACACGATCGCGTTACGTGCCTTCAGCGCAATCATGGACTTATAAATTGCAGTAGAAGTGGGGTTGGTGGAAGGAACAATACCCATGATCAAACCCATAGGATCAGCAACGTCCATCATCTTGTTCACAGGATCCTCATGGATAATACCTGCGCACTTCATATCTTTGATATAGTTGTAAACGAGAGTGGAAGCCGCATGGTTCTTGTAAACCTTGTCTTCAACCTTACCAAAGCCAGTCTCCTCAACTGCCATCTTTGCAAGCATTACTGCGTTTTCCTCTGCTACACGAACCATATTCTGCAGAATTCTATCAACCTGCTCCTCGGTGTAGTTAGCAAATTTATCAGCAGCAATCTTTCCTAAACGAGCCAGATTGCGAGCCTCCTGCAGGGATTGCAGATCATAATCAAAGTTCTCCATTCTGGTTCCTCCTTTCAATGTATCAAAAAAATTCTAATTAGTTAGCTTCATAATATGCGCGGAATTCCGAAATCAATATTCCCTTATCAGCCTTAGAGATTGCACGTCCGGCAATACCAAACGTTTTATACTCGCGAGCCAAACGACGAAGTTTGACAACGGCCATTGCTTTGAGCTTTGCCATTGCCTTGTCGATTCCAAGCTCCCTGACCCAAGTATCCACACTGTCTTTATTAAGTTCGTCCTTGCCGGATTTCTCCACTGCAGAAGACGCCTTTTCAACAGGTGCCTTAGTGACGGTCTTTTCGACCTCAAGCTTTTCCTCAATCTTTTCAACAGTCTCACTCTTGTCAGCCATCTTCACTTCTTCAACAGGAGTTACATTTTCTTCCACAGGATCTGTGGAAGCACCGGATTCACTTTCAGGTTCCTCCGCAGTTTCTTCTGTTACCAAGGGATGGACATTTACAACCATACCATCCAGTTCGGAATGGGGGCGCGGAATTACATGCACAGAGATCAGATCACCAACGCGCTGTGCTGCGGCAGCACCTGCATCGGTAGCAGCCTTGACTGCGCCAACGTCGCCGGTAACAATAATTGTTACCAAACCACCGCCGACGTGAGTCTTCTCTACCAAGGTCACTTCAGCAGCCTTGAGCATGGCGTCTGCACTTTCAATTGCACCAATCAGTCCTTTGGTTTCAATCATCCCAAGTGCCTGCATCGTTTATTCCTCCTTAGCCTTCCATCAAATCTGCCCAGTTAGAGGGATATGTGTTGTAAAACACCTTGCAGCAATGATCCTTGGAACCCATTACGACAGTTGCGCCATTGGGGATAAAGATGCAGTCACCAGCATTTGCAGTATACTTTTTACCGTTAATCGTAACGACAAAAGTACCCTCAATAACATAGTCGTTTTCATCATAGTTCTGAGTCCACTCATAAGTATCGTGATCGATAACCAGCAGGCCAGAGCTGATGTTGGAGCTGTTCTTGTCAATCAGTTCCTGATACTTGACTCTGGGATTACCCTCAAAAAACTCATCCATTCTGACAGTATTACCACGAACAACCTTTAGTCCGGTAGCATCCTGCTCATAGCAGTAGGGAGCATCAGATGCAGGTGCTGCAGTAGCGAACATATCGCCCAGCAGCCCCTTGTCAGCCAGATTCTTCAGAACCTGATAGATCATATCACTGCTGATCTCTGCAGGAATCTCTGCAGCAGGAGCAGCACATGCAGCGGGAGCCGCACAAGCTGCAGGAGCTACGGGAGCGGGTGCTGCAGCGGGAGCCTCGCAGCAAACCTTAGGTTCCTCACCATAAGAAATCTCAATGCCAGCTGTTCTGGCGGCATCTTTAGCAGAAGGTGTTACCAATGTATCTTCTGTTACATAGCATACCTTTTTGCCTTCGTTTACCAGTTTTGCAATATCTTTTTCGCAAACCAACTTTTTCATTTCAATTTCACCTCCTCAAAAATTTTGCCGTTAGTTATTATACCCTTTCATACTGCTACCTCACAGTACAGAGGGCACGAGTCTGTCGGAAGGAGACGGAATGACTTCTGCGTCTACCATCAGGCCCTTAGCCTCAGCTACTTCACGTCCAGCCTCAACACCGGTTTCAACAGCAGCCACATCACCAGTAAAGGTGAAGAAGGACTTGCCGCCCAAGCCGGTGCCCAAACGAATCTCAATTGCTTCCAACTCTGCAGACTTCAAAATCTGGTCGGCTGCAATGATCATCGTTGCTACGGAGAATGTTTCAAAGATGCCCAGTGCAGTAACGCTTTCAGGCATCGTTGCACCGGTAATCGCAGGGAAAATACCCTTATGAACGTTCGGGATCACAATAGAATCCACGAAATATTCACCAGCATACTTTTCGCCGATGTGAATAGAATCCTGCACGGCTGCAACATCACCCTCAACCAGAGCGATGTACTTACCGGGGCAGATTGTCTGTGCGGTCACAATTTCAACATCGGAAATCTTGACCATCTGATCGGCCGCGTAAATACCGCGAGCGATACTGGAAAATTCAACCATTCCAATTGCAATAGCCATATCAACCCATCCTTATCACAATATAGTCGTTTCCGCATTCAGTAACAGTACCGGAGATACTTGCATGGATTGTTGCACCCAAAGCACCTTCGGGAACCTGACCAATCAGCTGACCAGCCTGAACATGATCACCGGCGGAAACTACCGGGACTGCAGGAGCGCCAACATGCTGTCTGGTGGAAATATGAACCTCTGTAGGATTCAAAGTTTCTTCTGTCCAGGGCGCCGGACGGTCAAAATCACGCAGACCCAAACGTGCAATCAAACGCTTACTGGGAACCATACGATATTTACGAGATTCACGAGCCTCAAATTCAGTTGCAGTAGGCTGATAACGAACCCCGGCTTCTGCCATATTCTGCTTAAAAATTGCATTCGTAATACGAGGATGCAGATTTGCAGGGCAAGAGAAGTATTCGCACAGATTGCACTGGCAGCATAGCGATGCGATTTTCTGAGCTTCTACATCGTTTGGTGCATAACTCAATGCACGCATCATTTTATGCGGCTGCATATTGTGACCCAGCAGATAACGGGGACACAAATCAGTACACATACGACACTGTTCACAAGCAGAACGATTAACACGTCTTGCCTGATCGAAAGTACAGGACTTTTTCTTGATCAAAGGATGATTCTTATTCAGAATAATAAAACCCTTATCCTTCTTGCTGATAAAGCCAGTCAAATCAGTCAGCAGCGGACCCATCATAGGACCGCCGGCAATAATACCATAATCGCTGAAATCATCAATACCGCTCATCTTCAACACATCAATTGTCGGAGTACCGACAGGAACTCTAACTGTCTTGCGCTCAGGAATATCACCCGTCAAAGTGATATACTTTTCGGTGACAGCCTTACCGTTCTGCGCATGATACACATTCAAGCAAGTCTCGGAGTTGATAACGACACAACCCACGTTGATAGGAATACCTGCTTCAGGAACCACGCGACCGGTCAGCTGATAGACCAGAACCTGCTCGTCACCTGCAGGATAGATATCCGGAAGAATACCAACAGAAATGTAATCACCCACACCCAACGCTTTGATATGCTCTTCCAAAATTTCAATGACATCATGGTGCTTACCCTTGATACCAATAATTGCCTTCGCAGCACCAACCAGTTCACCTGCAGCCTTAAAACCCTTGATGATTTCATCAGGATACATGGCCATCAACTGCTGGTCTACACGAAGCAGCGGCTCACACTCTGCACCATTCATGAGGATGTATTCCGCCTTGCAGTTCAACTTTGCGTAGGTTGGGAAACCTGCGCCGCCGGCACCGACGACACCGGCTTCTTTTACCTGCTCAAGAAGACTCATATTGAACACCTCCTGTTAATCCCCAAATTCACAGTCTTCATCAATAATACCAATTACTACGGCGTCAACCGGGATCGTATCGTCACCGACCATTCTTCTTGCAGAAGAACCGGTAGTCACAATCACGCGATCGCCGATGCCGGCACTGATGATATCCACCACAATCAGGCGCTGTCCCTGCTGAGGGCCACCGCCGATTACCTCTGCCAGCATAAATTTCAATCCATTTAAGGATTCTGCTTTTCTGGTTGCCCAGATATTGTCAATTAATCTCGCCGTTAGCATGGTTCTTCTACCCCTTCTTGTCCATTTTTCTCTGGATCTCCTGCATTGCATCCTCAACTGCAGCCGTATCGCCGAAAATCGCCAACATAATCATATTCTGTGGGCAGCTTCCCTTGATATCTTCTACAGTAACTCCGGTTGCCTTTTCAGCAATATCGGAGGCGACAACCATTTCAATCATGCGCCCCTGAACCAAGCCTACTGCATCGACGCCATAGGGCGGCAATTCCTTGCCAATTGATCCTTTCCGACGCATCAGGATATCAATTGTACCCTTCGACGGAGATTTGATAATATAAAAATCCATGTCTGGGCTCCTTTCTTAATCCATTATATCCTTTGTACAGTTAATTGCAATGCCTAGGGGTGTTGCAAACATAGGATTTTTCGGCTTAAAAGTCGGAATTCCTGTTTGCTTCTGGATGATATTCTCAATTCCGGTCAAGCAGCAAGTACCGCCAACCAGATAAATCTCATCCACATCATATCCCTGAATATGCTGTTTAATAATAGCAGCAACTTTTTCAACAACAGGTTTCAATACCGGGAGAATTTCTTTATGGCGAGACGAATCTCTCTTCAGAACTTCTGCCTCGTTAAACGGGATATGCATCGCACCTGCGAGCACCAAGGAGAAATGAGTACCACCTGTTGGCTCATCAGCTACATAAACAACCTTACCATCTTTCAAAATGGAAATACCGGTTGTACCACCGCCAATGTCCACGATAGCGCCGTTTTTAATCTTCAAAACCGCATTTGCCGCCGTAGACTCATCCAACAGATTTGTCAGTTCAAAGCCTGCACCCTGTACCACGTTCTTGACTGCGCCGCCATCCAGCGTATCGGTTCCGGGAGGAATTGCAGCTGCTGCATACAGCAGTTCTTCAACACCCAACTCTTCTTCCAATTTAGCTTTCATATCGCGAATGATCTTGACGGCTCCGAAGTAGTCGACCACCATACCGTCGCGAACAACGTCCGCATACTGGTAAGCACCGGCTACAGGGCGGAAGTTCTCATCAAGAACCGCTACAACGACACATGCTGTGCCCAGATCTACGCCAGTGTAATAGACGGAAGATTTTTCAACGATCGGCTTTTTACATACCTTCTCGAATTGACCAATAATCTCGTCACAATACTGAAACGTTACATCTTTCTCTGACATTCTTTTCCTCCAACTGCTCCACAGATCATCTGAGATACTGTGTTAATAATCTGATTGATCTTGCCGATCGCATCCATACAAGGCCCATAAGCCGCATCGTTGCCTTCAAATGCCTGCAACATAACCGGCTCGATCTCCCGCAATGCACAGCGAAGCTGATGCAGTGCCAGGATCTCTTTTCCTTGTTCCAAATGAACATGGAATTCAGTAATTTCGAAACAATCTTCCAGATCCTCAGAGAAGTTTTCACAAGTAATGCAAGAGCATTCCTTGCAGGGTAAATTCATTGCAGTGCCCTTACCTTCAATCATGTGCCGAATATCTGTAAATTGCTTTGTTAAACGACTCAAGGTCTGGGCCAACATCACATCGCCACCCAGCAAGATCTCTTCGGTTTTTAAGAACAACGCTTCCACCGAAGCCAATTTGGTTTTCACCATTTTGGTTCTCCAGTTGCATTTCTTCACAACTCTTGGCTCTGCGCTAGTGGCTGGGGTCGGGGTGGGACTCGTAGTCACTTCAGCAGCTGCTGTCTGAGCTGCTGGCCGAGGTGCTTCTTCATCCTTATTTCCATCACCGTTGTGATTCGGGTTTGCAGACGGGCAGCAAATTTCCTGAGTCAAAGACTCCCGTATGATCGGGGGCTTCTTTTTCTCGTCATACATATCAATTCCACGATCCAGCAGAAATTGCCGAGCACCTGGTGTCAAACGAGTGTTTGGCTCTGGTTGATATGTTGTAAACGGTTCTTTGCGATAAAGAAACCGCAGCTCGTCTTCTGTGATGAATTTCATTTATTTCCCCCCTTTATTATCTTCAATTTCAGCTGGGCCAAATAAATAATTCTTTAATTCCTTTATGCCGACTCCATTCGGAACACTTACTTTAAAAATCGGTTCTTCAATACCAATCAATTTCAGCTGTCTCAAACAGGACTCTTCGTTCTTCGGCATAAGGTCTACCTTTGTAATAACACCAATAACAGGCTTTGTAAAGACCTGTGCAAAATTCGGTGAATATATATCGATCGGGCGCGACTGATCCACCAAGACCAGCACATGGGACGCATCCTGTGACGCCGCAATCAAATGTTTGTACATATCCGCATTCTCCACATAGGAGCCGGGACAATCCATGGTACGCTTTCCATAAATCATATCCGGTGTCCGCCTGAGCGGACGATCATCATCATCCAAAGCACGCACCAGTGTGGTTTTTCCACATCTGGACGGCCCAATCACCATCACGCGCTTTCTTCTCATGAGTGGGTAATATCGACAACGGTGAATCCCAACGTATCCCTCAATGTTGTACACACTGCACGCAACGCTGTATCCACACTCTGCACATCTCCATTGACTACAACAGAGCCTGTAAATCGATCCAAAAAACCGATTTCCACATTTGCAGCCTTCGTTGCTACATCCGCAGCAATAATCGCCGCCTCATATGGCGAGATGGTCAAAATGCCAATAGCGCCCATTTCATCAATGCCCAAACGGTCATAGATATCGGACATCGGGGAAGCGATGACATGAGCAATGGTAACTTGTTTACCTGGGACAGACTCTTGTATGATTCTTTCCAGTTCCTGTGCCATAACTCTCGTCTCACCACCCTTTCAATAATTTAAGAAGCTTCAGTGTCTAATGACCTTCACAGGGAAATCATATTTCTTAATCCACCCCTCGATGCGATCAAGATCTTCATCGCTCAGGCTGGGATCACCCTGAATTGGATAATCCATATCAAGCTGTCTGTACTTCGCAACACCCATCTTATGATAGGGCAGCAAATCAATTCCCTGGAAGTTCTTCTGATCCTTGTACGGCATCAGGAAGTTGATCACACCTTCAATATCTTCCTGCGCATCATTAACGCCCTTTAGTAGCGGCATTCTAATTTTAACATTATAACGCCGATGCAACAATTCCTGCAAGTTGTCGAGGATACGTTCATTACGAACCCCTGTCCACTGACTGTGCTTTTCAGAGTTAAACTGCTTAATATCGAACAGGAACAGATCCACAAATTCAGCAATCTTCAGCAGATTTTCTTTATTCACATAGCCACAAGTTTCAATTGCAGTGTTGATTCCGTCCATCTTGCAGGCCTGCAGCAAGCTAGCTGCAGCTTCAGGCTGTGATGTAACCTCACCGCCGCCAAGTGTAACGCCACCGCCAGAGCTCTCGTAGAACACCTTATCTTCCTTGACAATTTCCAGCAACTCGGAAATGGTCTTTTCTTCGCCCATGATCTGCAGCGCTCTGGTCGGACAGACCTCTACACACTTCCGGCAGCCAATGCACTGAATAGACCGATCGACAACATGACGAAGCTCTTCTTTCGAAATCTGATGGATCCCGACAGGGCATACACCAACACATTTACCACAGTTAACGCACACATCACGTTTAAACATGACCTGTACCTTACGCTCAAGTCCCTCCGGATTTGCACACCATTTGCAACGCAACGGGCACCCCTTAAAGAAAATTAAGGTACGAACACCAGGTCCGTCATAAACGTTGTATTTCTGCGTGTTAAAAATCAACGCTTTTCTTTCAATTACGCCATTTGTATTGCTCATAATGATTAAATCTCCATCTGTCTTTCACATTTTTTCCCTATTTAAGTCTCCCCCCACGCCCCACATATGTGAGGCGTGGGCAGGGAACAGATATCTAGACTAGGAACGCGTCAATTAGAACTTCTTCAACATAGTTCTGCTGATGATTTCATCCTGAACATCCTTGCACAGCTCAGTGAAGAATGCACTATAACCAGCAACACGAACAATCAGATCACGATACTGATCGGGATGCTTCTGTGCCTCAATCAGAGTCTGGTTATCCAGATAGTTAAACTGCATTTCGCCATTGCCGAATGCGCAAGCTGCACGCAGCAGAGCAATGATGCCCATTTCACCCTCCGGAGTGTCCAGCAGACCGGACATGATCTTGAAGTTATGAACCATACCGATGTTCATATTGTCGTTGCTCAGCTTGGAGATAGACTTGATGATCGCAGTGGGACCCTTGAAGTCTGCACCCTGAGTGGGGCTAATACCATCAGACAGGGGCAGCCATGCCTTACGACCGCCAGCAGAAGCGCCGGTCAACTGACCAAAGGGAGTGTTGTTGGAGATGGACAGAGTACCATGGCTCAGCACGGAGTACAGAGTCTTGTACTTACGATGTTCCATTTCGGTGAAGTTGATGAGGTCTGCAGCAATCAAGTCAGCATAATCATCATCATTGCCGAACTTAGGAGCGTTCAGGCAGTCAGTATGGATCTGATCATAGCCAACAAAGTCAGCCTTCAGAGCCTCATTCAGCTGCTCCAGAGTGTACTTCTTTTCATCGAAGACCAACTTCTTGATAGCAGCCATAGCGTCAGTATATGTAGCCAGACCGGACCAAACAACACCAGGACCGAAGTTATACATTGCACCACCGGCGGATACATCCTTACCGCTTTCCATGGTGCCCTCAAACATGATGGACATCAAGGGCTTGGGGACCAGGTCGCGGTGGACACGCTGAGAAATAACAGTCATAACGTCTGTCCAGTAAGTAACATACTTAATCTGGTTCTTAACAGCGTTATCGAAGTCTTCAAAGGTCTTGTACTGATCCAGAGGACCTTCATCGGGAGTGACCTTCTTACCATACCACAGGGGCACACCATGGTTCAGGACCAACTCAATGCAGATGGGCCACTGAGTGTAAGCGGTGGAGGTCCACTGATACAGACGACCAGCCTTCTGAGGTTCAACACAGCCCATCAGGCAGTAGTCACGAGAATCTTCAATGGAAATACCTTTAGCCAGCATCATCTTGATATGAGTATCATCGAAGTGGCATGCAGGGAAGCCCATACCGGAACGGATAACGTCCACGATTTTCTTCATGAACTTATCGGGAGACTTCTTGTGGATACGAACAGCCAGAGAAGGCTGATAAATCTTCACATGGCGAACTGCATCCATCAGCAGATAAGTCAGATCGTTTTCAGCAGGCTGACCGGAACGATCAACACCACCAACACACATGTTAACAAAGGGCTGATAACCTGCGAAGAACTTGGACTGACCTTCGGAAGTCAGCCACATCATTTCGGACATCTTGATCAGCATGCAGCCTGCCAACTCAAATGCTTCATAATCAGTCATGCGGCCAGAAGCAATATCGTCTCTGTAGAAAGGATACATATACTGGTCAACACGACCGATAGACATACCGGTCTGGTTCTCTTCAACGGGAATCAAAGACTCAATCGTCCAAACAGACTGAACTGCTTCCCAGAAGGTACGGGGCTTATGAGCAGGAACCCATGCATTTACTTCAGCAATTTTCTCCAGTTCTGCCTTACGCTGAGGATCGGGGCACTTTGCAGCCAGTTCCAGCGCATAGTTGGACAGACGCTTTGCATAGATCATGATACCTTCGGTGGTATCCAGAACGGACTTATAGTAGTAAATCTTGTCCAGATCATCAGGGTTAGCATAATCCAGCTGAGCCAGATGATCTTTAGCCTCCTGCTGGATATCCAGCATACCCTTGTTCATCAAGATAACATCATAACCGGGGTTGGAGTCACCACCACCGGAAGTTGCATGGTAAGAGCAGTCAGAGACATAGGACTCACCAGACAGCTCCCAACCACCGCATTCACGGTACTGGGTTTCGCAGTATTCATCAACAGATTTTCCTTCCCAATAGGGGAACAGAACGTCAATGCAGGTCTTCTTATCTTCTTCGGAGATATAGAAGGGGTCCTGAGGACGGGTACCAATGGTATCCAGCTCATCGCGCAGCCAACGCCATGCAATATCAGGAGAGAACACACCGGTACGAGGAGCACCACTGGGTGCACCAACAATCAGCTCGTGATCCTGGATAACCAGAGGAGCGGTTTCGCAGCACTCACGGAATGCCTTTGCACGCAACTCAATTCTGGGCAGACCGGGATTCTCTTTCATAACCTTGGTCTTAACCAAAGCAGCCTGAATGCTAATAGAAGGACGCTGCTTCATGTAGTTAGCCTTCAGTGCACGCAGTCTCTCAGTCATACCATTAGGAATGCTGCCATCACTGGTAGGGGGGCAAACTCTGCATGCAGAGGGAGCCTCGGGCTTAGTAATCTCATTAGAAACGCCCTCAAACATCTTCAACAGCGCAGCACGCTCTGCCGGAGACATGTTCTTAGTTGCATCAGCAAACTTGTTCGAAAACTCACGAATATCCAAAGTTCTTACCTCTCATTCTTTGTAAATTTTCAGAACCGTCAAACACTTTTGACGATTATCGGGTGGATAAAATCTTAGAAAGACTTGCGATACAAGCGTATCAAATCTTTCTTGGTAGGCTCAACAGGGTTAGTAGGCGTGCAACGATCGTTCATTGCCTCTTCCGCCATATCCTCTACAGCCTTTTCAAATAGCTCCGGATCAACTCTCCCTGTGGCATTGATTCCCTGCGGAATACCAATCTCACGCTTCAGTTGTGCAATTGCACGGAGCAGACTCACAGTTCCTTCTCTCGGCGTTCTTGCCGGAAGATTCAGCTCGGCAGCCATCTTTTGATACTTCCAAGCAGCATAGTTGTTCGCTGTTCCGGCAATATCTGCATTATACTCGATAACAGCCTCCATCAACAGCGCATTTGCGCGGCCATGAGGCAGATGGAATTCAGCACCTAAAGCATGAGCCAAGCTGTGCGTAATACCAAGATTCGAGTTTGTAAATGCGATACCTGCCATACAAGACGCATTCTGCACGCGGTCACGCGCATCATCGTTTGCCGGATCGTCATACAACTTTTTTAAATGCCCAAAAATCAATTCAGCAGTTTTTTCCGCCAACGCATCGGTAAAGTCTGTTGCATCGGTAGATACATACGCTTCCAGTGCGTGAACCAGAACATCCATACCTGTGTCAGCAATAACTGATTTTGGTACATGCTGAATGCAAATAGAATCGAGGAGCGCAACATCAGGACCGATAAATTCATCAATCAAGACATTCTTCGTTCCATTAGCAGAAATAACCGAAAAGTTTGTAACTTCCGATCCGGTACCACTGGTGGTCGGAATTGCCACAAAACAGGGCTTTTCAAAGCGATCGCCCTTTGCCTTATGACGCTGCCACACAAAATACAGGACGGCTTTTGCTGTATCGATTACGCTGCCACCGCCCAAAGCCACCAAAACATCAGCATTGCATGCTTCATACGCTTCTACGCCCGCAGCAACAACACTGACATCCGGGTCCGGTTTCACATCAGTGAAGGTGGTGGATGCAATCCCTGCTTCCATCAAATAGTCTTGCGCCTGCTTCAAATACCCCAACTCCGTCATAATGGAGTCAGAAACCACCAAAGCACAATGCCCCTCCAGGCAACGCAGCATTTGCATAGAGCCTTTGTTAAAATAGACTTTCGTCTTAATAATAAAATGATCGTTTTTTATCATTGCAATATCTCTTTCCGGTGCATTTATCCTTAGCGGTTTTCAAACACCTTACCCAACAATTCCTTCAGCATGAGGAGTTCCTCATTGCTTCCAGTAATTGTTCCTTTTGTTTTCGATACCGCAGGTGCACACTCTGTTGTTCGAGGTCCAAACAGGTCTTCCACTTTACGGACACCATATCCGACTTTTCTGATATAAACCAGATTCATCGGAGATACGTTATCCGAAGTAGCACCTCGCCCAGCAGATCCGCTTCCCAACGTCATAGCCGGGAAAAGGTTCGTTGTGATACCCATACCACCAAAGGTGGCAGGTGTATTGACAAGTACACGAGCTACAGGTTTTTTCAGTGCGAACTGACGGATTACTTCTTCATCATTAGAATGAATCACCAGCGTATGCCCACGGCGTTCATTGAGCAAAAGCTCAATACACTTTTCACATGCATGCATCCAATCATCTTCTATGTAATATGCAAGCACTGGGCAAAGTTTTTCGCGAGAATACGGATTTGTATCAGATACAAATCTCTGTTCAGAGACAAGCAGAACCGTATCTTCCGGAACCGAAATTCCAGCGCACTTAGCCAAATACTTTGCTGTTTTACCAGCCATTTCACCATCAGACTGTTTGCCGTCAGGGAAAAGAAGTTTGCCAAGGCGTTCAGACTCTGCTTCACTCATAAAGTAAGCGCCGTTATTCTGTAACTCACGCTTCACTTCATTCGCAATCGGGCCATCCACAACAATGGACTGTTCAGCAGCTGTAGATACACCGTTGTCAAAAGTTTTACTCTGAATAATATCTTGCACTGCCTGATGAATGTTTGCTGTGCGTTCAATAAACACAGGTCCGTTTCCCGCTCCGCCATAGAGAACAGGCTTACCGCATTTGCCAGCCACATCCAGCATGTCCGGCACGCCGGTAATCAGGATCATCGAAACCGCATTATGGTTCATCAATTCCAATGTACCGGATCGCGTCACCGTATGCAGATAAGACATAGCACCTGTTGGTAAACCGTAACGTTCTGCAGTTGCAATCAGGATATCCAATACACGACCGATGGTATTCTTCGCTCTGGGATGAGGGGAAAACACCACTGCATTTCCGGATTTCACAGAAATCAAGGCCTTGTAAATCGTTGTAGAGACCGGGCTGGTTGCAGGACACAACGCCGCAATTACACCCACTGGTACACCAACATCCATCGTATGAATCGCTTTATCCTCGTTGATAATACCAACACAACGCATGCCTCTCAGCTTTCCGCGCAGATATTCGCACACGAAACGGTTCTTTATGTACTTATCCTGCCAAACACCGTAATCGGTTTCATCACTGGACATCACAGCCAATTCTTTGGCATATTTTCCAACTTCCTCTGCCATGTGATCCACGATCTCATCCAGCTTCTCCTGCGGAAAAGCAGCCAGAATTTTCTGTGCCTCTCGCGCATTTTCAGCTAAAATGCGTGCCTCCTGCATAGAGAGTAAATCGTTATCAATAATGGTGTTCATTGACATCTCCCCGTTTCGCAAATGGTTTCTCAGCTAAACTCTTAGCCAATCAAGCCTTCAGTAGAATAACGCTTAATAATCTTTTCCAGACCGGGATGGGGTCTAGCAATGGTCACGTGGCTGTATACTTCATGGCCCATATCTTCAATAGCCTTGACACCTGCTGCAACCGCAGTCTTGCAAGCGCCAACGTCACCGCGAACCAGAGCAGAAACGTAACCATCGTAAATATTTTCGTAGCCAACCAGATCAACATCAGCTGCCTTGCACATTGCATCGGCTGCTTCCATCAGATACAGAACGCCGAAAGTCTCAACCATGCCCAGTGCTCTAGTTGGACCAGCAGGCACCTCAACCTCTTCTTCACCCTCAGGATCAATATCGTGGGTGTTGACAATTGCACTGATTGCCTTGATAGGACGAGGCATAACATTTTTACCAGTTAAAGTACCGATTTTCTCAGCGGCTGCTGCGCCAGCTTCAACTGCAGATCTGCATGCTGCCACATCACCCTTGACAAACACGGTACACAGCGTAGAACCGCCAGCCTCAAATGCCACCAGTTCAACGTCGGCTGCCTTCAGCATCTTATCCGTCGCTTCGATAACGGGTACAATTGCCAAAGTCTCCACCAAGCCCAATGCTTCTTCGCCATGATATCTCATTATTTGTACCTCCTTCTTCGTCTTGTGACGACTAATTTTAGACTTCTCATTACCCCGCTCATTTGGTAATGGGCATAGCCTGAGCGCTATTTGTCTAAATTCTATAAAAAGAATATCATAACGTGCTCCCACTATATTGAATATTCAATATTCAAACATAGGATTTTTGTTGCTAATTTTAAAATAAAATTGTATAATATCGTTTTTATTGCATAAAGCAAACTTTTTTTGGTAAATCTGTTTCTATCAACATATTGTATACTCTTCTGCTGTTTCTGTGCATTTTTTCACAATTTTTAGTCTTATTTGTCTATTTTTATTTTCCCAAAACCTGTTGTCATTTTATCATCAATTTGTTACACTATAAAAGAATCCAACACAGTCTTCTACCGTATTTGGATTCGTTTTGTGGCATGCTCCGCTTAAACTGTATTTTATAATTTTTTATCTTTTTCAACCAGCTATTTTATTACAGCAATATAGGTTTCACGTTTTATATACTATGTTTTCCTATATACGCAATATAAATTATCATTTTTTGGGATTTTTTACTATGAATACTACCGAATTTCAAGTTCAGGATGTATTGCGCAAAGTGTTCAAAGATGATTCCATTATTTTTGACAAATCACATTTTGCAGGCGGTCTAACGAACTATAATTATATTATGAATATACACGGAACGTCTTATGTAATCCGTGAACCCGGGTTAATGACAGAGCGGATGCTGGATCGTCCGTCAGAGCAAATGAACGATATTATCGCATCAGAACTTGGTATTAATTCTTTGACCATTTTTTTCGACAAATGCACAGGAATCAAAATCAGTGAGTATATCCATGACGGAAAAACTTTCGCTGCCTTGGACCCACACTCCTCTTTGTGTCTGCGTTCTGTAGCAG
>JAHHSM010000032.1 GCA_020025175.1 Oscillospiraceae bacterium
TCAGAGAATAGGACTTATGCGTTACATATTCCACCAATTTATCATCATAGGTAAAGGTCAATCCCTTCTCTTTCAGAGACGCAACCAATTCATCCAGCATAATACGCGCAATACCCTTAAAATTCTCCTCTGTCAGGTGGTTAAAGCAGATAATCTCATCCACACGATTGATAAATTCCGGACGCAGAAACTGATTCAGCGCTTTCATCGCACGGTCACGATCCAATTCACTGATCGTACGATTAAAGCCAACCGAAGCTTCCTTTGTATTTGAACCTGCATTCGATGTCATCACAATCACTGTATGCTCAAAGTTCACATGACGGCCATGGGAATCCGTGATACGTCCATCATCCAAAATTTGGAGCAATACATTCAAAACATCAGGGTGTGCTTTCTCAATCTCATCAAACAGAACCACCGCATAGGGTTTGCGGCGAATTTTTTCTGTCAGCTGACCGGCCTCATCGTAACCCACATATCCGGGAGGTGTACCAATCAAGCGAGATACACTGTGTTTTTCCATAAACTCAGACATATCCAGACGAATCAAAGCATCAGGGCTATGAAACAGATCCTCTGCCAGACGCTTCACAAGTTCCGTCTTACCTACACCGGTAGAACCTACAAAAATAAAGCTAACTGGCTTATGCTTGGGAGAAATACCAACACGATTACGTCGAATTGCTGCTGCCACAGCACAAACAGCTTCGTCCTGACCAACGATATGCTCCTTCAGCCTGCTTTCCAATTCAGACAAACTACGGAATTCCTCTTCCTTAATCTTACTTGCAGGAATCTTCGTCCAAAGCTCAATGACACGGGCAAGGTTTTCAATAGACAGCGTCGGATCACCCTCTGCCTTGATTACATCCAGTTCCTCCTGAAGCTGAATTTCCCGGCTCTTGATTTCTGCCTGACGCGCATAGGACTCCTCACTGGTGTCCTCCACCAGCAACTCTTTTTCCTTTTCGTAATCTGCAAGCTCTTTTTCAATCTCCATACGGCGGTTGATGTTCTTATCTTTCAAATTCACATCAGAGCACGCTTCATCGATCAGGTCGATTGCCTTATCGGGCAGAAAACGATCGGTGATATACCGCTCAGACAGCAGCACCGCCTGGCGAAGCACTCCCTCAGGAATTTTTACGCCATGATAACTTTCATAATAGTGCGCAATTCCCTTGAGAATATTCATGGTATCCTCGATCGTGGGTTCATTGACCGTAACCGGTTGGAAACGGCGCTCCAACGCAGTATCCTTTTCAATATGTTTACGGTATTCTGCAAAGGTCGTTGCACCAATAACCTGAATCTCACCGCGCGATAACGCAGGCTTAAGAATATTGGCGGCATTCATGCTGCCTTCTGCATCACCAGCAGAAGCAATATTATGAATTTCATCGATAACAAGGATAACATTTCCAGTTTTCTTGACTTCTTCTATTAAGCCCTTCATACGGCTTTCAAACTGACCGCGGAACTGCGTACCTGCAACCAGAGCTGTGAGATCCAGTAAATATACTTCCTTATTGCGCAGCTTGTATGGTACGTCTCCATTGACAATGCGTTGTGCAAGTCCTTCCGCAATCGCTGTTTTACCTACACCGGGTTCACCAATAAGACAAGGATTATTCTTCTGACGACGATTTAAAATCTGGATCACACGTTCAATTTCCGTTTCACGTCCGATCATATTGTCCAATTCTCCGGCTTTCGCTCGTCCGGTCAAGTTGATACAATAATTCTCCAAAAACTTCTTCTTGCCAGGCTTCTTGGGCGCATGTGCCTTTGTCTCACTGGCTGCACTACCGTCCTGCTCCTCATTTTTACTGTTTTCTCCACCAAAAAGACGATTTAAAAACGGGAAAGTTGCGGTTTTCCCCTCATCGCCGTCATCGTCATCATCGCCGTCCATATCCATCAAAGATAGATTGTCCATATTCTCTGCACCGCCAAATGCCTGCATCATCTCTTCAGTAATTTTTTCCAATTCCTCATCTGTGATTCCCATACGTTTCATCATTTCATCGACCTGAGGAATCCCCAAAGCTTTGGCGCAGCTAAGGCACAGACCTTCATTGACAGGCTTTCCATTCTCCATCTTAGAGATATAAACGACTGCCATATATTTTTTACATCTAGAACAAAGTGTCGGTTGCATGTTTACCTCCTAAAAAATCACAAGCCGGATACCATTGATATAGGATTCAGCGTTGCAAAAAAACGAAACAGAACTGTTTGCTGTACAACTCCCTCAGGAACTCCACTGCCAAAAAACTGCACAGCCCAGACAAGCGCAAATAAGATGAGGCTTCCCTGAATCAGACCAAAAACCCCTCCGCCAACAGCATCCATCAAATGTATGCCGGGCACAGAAGTCAGCAATCCAAAAATCCTTGAGAAAATCTTCAGCGCAATAAGCAAAACAACGAACGAAACCAAAAACAAAACTGCATGAACAATTGATTCAATCATACTTTCTACTGCAGTCTGTACGATTGCCTGCCCGGTTGCGTGAACCTGTTCCATTACATCCTGTGCCAATTTTTCTGCTGTGCCCTGATATAATCCCATTGCAGAAAAAAGTCCTTCTGCATCTCCCTGCGAGGCAGGAGCGCTTGTTGGTATATGTTCTTGTGCATATGTTGCAAACCGCAGCTCAATCTGCTCGGAAATCATTGGTGTAATACCCTTTATCACAACAGGTGTTGCCTGATTGGAAATCACCACTGCACCAACCAACGCTGCAACTACCACTATAATTCCAATTACACTTTTAAATGCACCTCGACGCCATCCAAGCACTGTGCACAGTGCTAAAATCAACACTAAGATACCATCTATTATAACAGCCGTTTGCATGAATTGATACCCCACTTAAAAAAACGTTACAAAAAGTTTACGGAATCAGCAAAGAAATTTCATTTGCCCCAATTAGCCAAACAGAACCATCATTACGCATGCAGGAAGCCTCTGCTCTTTCTGTCTGTGTAAATACAGCATATTCGGTAAGATCCTTATTATAGACCACCAATTTATCCGCATACAACACCGCAATATAGCGACCTGCAGCCGAAAGGTCCAATACCTCTGCTGAAATATCCAGTTCTGCAATGGTTTCTCCATCCGATCCAAGGGTAACCAGCTTGCCGTTGGTTCCAGCGCGGTGGCGATTCAAAGCCAGTGCTGCAAAACCGTCTCCCTCATCAGAAAAATCGCGCAAATACGGAAACTCATACTGGTAAGTTGCATTTACCTCCCCGTCAGAAGAAGCCAGCACAGCCGCCCGATCTGCAACACAAAGCGTTTGTCCATTTAAAGAACCAATCGACAGCACCATTATGTTTTCTAAGGAAAATTTCGCATAAGGCTCTTCGCGATCAAGCTTATAAACGATCATCTCTGAAGCAAAAAGGCCGTTTTCCTGCCCCAACGTATGCGCTAACATGTACTTGCAGTCTTCCGTTACATATGCATTCAGTACAAACCGTGTAGCGGAATCAAATTCGAAAACCTTTTCCATCTTTGCATTGTAAACGGTAACACATCCTCTTTGGCTCTTTTTTTGTGATGTAACTGCAAGCCAATCAGATCGATTTAACGATGCAGAATAGATTCCCATTCCATCTTCCAGAGATATTCGCAGCTTTTCCCCCTTCTCATCAAATACCAGCAGATTTTTTCCGCCGATATCATATGCTACCGCCGCACTGCTGCCAATATCGACCGCCGGTGTTTCCATCTGAATGTCTCCCTTAAACAATTCATTTCCATGGTAGTCATAAACAACAGTTCCTTTATTAGATGCATGTACCAGATACTTTTCAAATACCGCAAAGCAGTTACTATTACCTCTATCATACCGGAATGCCGTAGTTTCTCCCACAGTATTCTGATCTGTACCCATATAAGAAATATCACGCCGAATCGCATCAAAATTGATATCATCCCAATAAATTGTCAACACCACCGCAGCAAAGACGATAACCAGCACAAGCAGCATAGAAACAATACGTTTCCACAATGTAGGCCGTTCGGCTTTACGCCGTTTTTTTTCTTCGAGTCGTTCTGCACGTTGTTTCTCTTCTATGGCCGCAGTGAGATCGATGATATTTTGATGGTCTTCACAGTTCATTTTACGTTTCTTTTCATCCATTCAGACGCTCATCCTCATACCAAAGTTTTGTCATATATAATCCGCCAGGCGGTACTGTTGGTCCCGCCAATGTTCTATTGCCGCTTTCTAAAATGGCCGGAATATCTTCCGGTTTCAATTTACCCTCTGCTGCATAAAGAACCGTCCCCATAATCGCACGCACCATATTATACAAAAAACCATTGGCGCAAACTTTCATTTCAAGCAAATCACCATTGCGTGTTACATAGCAGTAATGAATTGTACGCACAGTACTCTTCACATCCGTTCCCACACTGCGGACCGCTGCAAAATCATGAGTTCCTTCGAACATCCGTGCAGCGCAATCCATGATTTCCTCATCCAAAATTTTGGGATAAAAATACGCTCTATGCACGTAAAAAGGATTATTGATTCTGGAATTATAAACACGATATGTGTATTCCTTCTTCACACAAGAGCCAATCGCATTGAATTCATCTGGCACTTCATATGCCGCCTGCACCGCAATATCCTCCGGCAAACGTACATTGATTGCCAGTGGCAGACGGTCACATGGGATTGTCATATCTGTATGAAAATTGGCAATATAATGCTCTGCATGAACACCAGCATCTGTCCTTCCGGCCCCCACAAGATGAATTCGCTCACCTGCAAGACCCGAAATCGCTTTTTCAAGCGTTCCAGCAACCGTTACATCCTTTTTTTGCACCTGCCAACCATGATATGCTGTACCGTTATACATGAGTTTTAATGCAATATTTTTCCGCATAGTGGCTCCTTACCCCTTATAAATTAATAACCGAATCGGCTGACGATCACAACTGTAATCGTTATGACTGTGGTTAAAAGGATACACAGCAAATCACGTTTCTGATAACGCAGGACATGCAATTTTGTGCGACCTTCTCCACCGCAATAACAGCGACATTCCATTGCTGTTGCCAGCTCATCGGCGCGGCGGAACGCACTGATGAACAGCGGCACTAAAATCGGCACCATTGCTTTAGCGCGCCTGAATATATTCCCAGTTTCAAAGTCTGCCCCGCGCGCCTTTTGGGCAGAGATAATTTTATCCGCTTCCTCAATGAGTGTTGGAATAAACCGCAGCGCAATACTCATCATCATTGCAAGCTCGTGAACAGGTACGTAGATCTTTTTTAATGGATTCAGCAAATTCTCAATTGCATCTGTCAGTGCAATCGGACTTGTAGTATACGTCATTAAAAAAGTACCCATAATCAGCAGCGTAATGCGGATCACCATAAATACAGCGGACCAGATGCCCTCTACTGTCAATGTAAACACCCAGAAGGAAGCAATCTCACGCCCCGGTGTATAAAACATATTTAGAATTGCAGTAAAAATCAAGATAATGATTAACGGCTTCATACCCTTGATCAGTGACTTGAATCCAACCTTTGATATTTTTACGCTGATAAATAGAAACAACGCCAAAATCCCATAAGAAACAAACGATTTTGCGCAGAACAATGCAATGATATAAATAACCACCATCATTAGCTTTGTTCTCGGATCCAAACGATGCGCCAGTGTATTCCCCGGAAAATACTGACCTAATGTGATATCCTTCAGCATACTGCTTCGCCCCCTTTCAGGCGCAGCAACTGCTGTTTTAGCTCTTCAATCGTATAAACCGCAGGATCAACCGCCAGTCCGCGCGCCCGAAGTGCCAAAGCAATCTGTGTGACTCCGGGTATACCAAGGCCGATTTTTATCAGCTCCTGTGCTCTAGCAAACACTTCCCGTGGTGTACCATCCATAACAATGTGCGCATCATCTAATACCACAATGCGTGTTGCGTTATGTGCGATTTCTTCCATGCTGTGGCTCACCAAAAGCACTGTATTTCCTTTTGCACGGTGATACTGCCGAATTTCCGCAAGAATACTTTCACAACCTGCAGGATCTAACCCGGCAGTTGGTTCATCCAAAATCAATACTTCCGGATTCATCGCAAGCACACCTGCAATCGCAACACGGCGTTTTTGTCCGCCAGAGAGCTCAAATGGTGACTTGTCAAGCCATTCCTCCATAATTCCCACAAAGCCTGCTGCTTCACGAACACGGTAATCAATCTCATCCTCTGAAAGTCCCATGTTTTTGGGCCCAAAGGCAATGTCTTTATATACCGTTTCTTCAAACAGCTGATACTCAGGATACTGAAATACCATCCCCACATGAAAACGGGTTTGCTGCGTGATCGTCGGTGATGCCCAGATATCCTGACCATTAAAATATACCCTGCCCTCAGTTGGTTTCAGCAAACCATTAAGGTGCTGGATAAAGGTCGATTTACCTGAACCCGTATGCCCGATAACGCCCAAAAATTCTCCGGGACGTACTTCAAAATCAATATGCTCGATCGCATTGCGCTGGAACGGTGTTCCTGCGCTATATGTATGCGTCAGATTTTCAACTTTTAAAATTGGTTCCACGAATCGTCTTATCCCCTCGGAAACATTTTATTTTTTCAGCGCCGCACAAATCGCATCGGCGCATTCATCTACAGAAATCGCATCAAGCGGCACATCCACGCCATCCTGGCGCAAATCATACAGCAGCTTCACCGTTTCCGGCACCGTAAGTCCGATTTTACGCAGTTCATTCACTTGCTGAAAAATCTCACGCGGTGCCCCGTCCAAATATACTTCGCCTTTATTCATTACAATCAGGCGGTCTGCTATCTCCGTTTCTTCCATGTGGTGGGTAATCATGATAATTGTAATTTTCTTTTCTTTATTGAGATGGCAAACAGTTTCCAATACATCTCGGCGGCCTCTGGGATCCAGCATCGCCGTTGCTTCATCTAACACGATGCATTCCGGCTCCATCGCAATAACGCCAGCAATCGCGATGCGCTGCTTTTGTCCGCCGGAAAGCAAATGAGGTGCATGTTTTGCAAAGTCCGACATCCCCACCGCAGCAAGCGCAGCGTCAACACGCTGACGAATTTCTTCTGTTGGTACGCCCAGATTTTCAGGTGCAAATGCCACATCTTCTTCGACAACATTGGCCACAATCTGGTTGTCCGGATTCTGAAAAACCATGCCTACGCGGCGGCGAATCTCCATCAGAACCGCTTCATTGGCAGTATCATATTGACCAACCCAAACTTTACCGCCGCTTGGCAGCCATACCGCATTAAACTGTTTTGCCAGAGTTGACTTTCCACTGCCATTATGTCCCAGAATCGCAACAAGGCTGCCACGCTCAATCGTAAGATTGATGTTCTTTAAAACAGGAACACTTTCTTCCCCTTCTTTCGCCGGGTAAGAAAAGCAAAGGTTCTCCGTTTTCAGCATATCCATCATGAGACGCTCTCCTTAAAATCAATAGTGGTCGGATATCCAGCGGCCGGTTGCTCCACAAGGCAGTGCCATGCCGGTTTCTGTCACAGGCAGGCCCAGTTCTGCGCACTCCGTATGACCGCCGTATTTTTCTCCCACCAGCAGGTTCAAAATATAGCCCAGCACAGAAGGTGCAAGTCCCGTGGTATAGGAGTTTAAAATAATAAACAGAGGATCATCCGAAAGAACTCCAGCGCAGAGCTTCACAAAAGGATACAGATTCTGCTCCAGCTTCCATACTTCGCCGGAAGGTCCACGACCATAGGAAGGCGGGTCCATAATGATCGCATCATACTTCTTTCCGCGGCGAATTTCTCGCTCAACAAACTTAGCACAATCATCCACGATCCAGCGAATCGGCGCATCTTCCAAATGAGACGCGCGCGCATTATCCTTTGCCCATGCAACCATGCCCTTTGCTGCGTCCACATGGCAGACACTCGCGCCAGCTGCAGCGCAGGCAATCGTTGCCGCACCGGTATATGCAAACAAATTCAATACGCGGATCGGTCGATCGGCACGACGAATTTTATCCATGGCAAAATCCCAGTTTACTGCTTGTTCCGGAAACAAACCGGTGTGCTTAAAATTCATTGGTTTGACATGAAAGGTCAATTCCTTATAGCGCACTGCCCACTGTTCAGGCAATTTTTTACGCTCCCAGTGTCCACCTCCGGTGTTAGAACGCAGATATCGTGCATCAGGATGATTCCATGCACTATTTTTTCTCGGTGCCTCCCAAATAGCCTGTGGGTCCGGACGCACCAAAATCTGACGGTTCCAGCGTTCCAGCTTTTCGCCGTCGCCACAATCCATCAATTCATAATCTTTCCATTGATCTGCGATCCACATATCAGCATACTCCTTTACCTACACAGCAATCTATAATAACGGCATAATATCATGATATTATACTATAAAAAGAGTCGCCCCGTCAATATTTTGCACGCTTTTCCCCATCTTTCTTGCACAGACCCATAACACATGCTATAATAGCAGCAACTTACAAACGGGAGATTTTTTCTATGTCGAACACATTATTGCATTGTTGCTGTGCCCCGTGCTCCGTTCGCTGCATTGAAGATTTGCGTGCAGAGGGCATCGAACCGACAGCTTATTGGTATAACCCTACAATCCACCCTTATCAGGAGTACAAAGCCCGTCGTGATACGCTGGTGGCATATGCTCCCAGTATCAACATGGATTTGGTAGTAGATGAAGAATACGGTCTGCGTTCTTTTGTTCAGGCTGTATCCAACGATATCGATCACCGCTGCCGCTACTGTTATGCCTGCCGTTTGGATCGCACTGCGCATTATGCCGCAGAACACGGTTTTGACAGTTTCTCTACTACCCTCCTCATTTCCCCCTATCAGAATCACGAACTCATCCGCGAATTGGGCGAGATCACTGCCAAAAAATATCATGTGGCTTTTTTATATCGCGATTTCCGCCCCGGCTTTCGCGATGGTCACGAGAAAGCAAAAGCATTAAACTTTTATATGCAAAAATATTGTGGTTGTATCTTCAGCGAGGAAGACCGCTATGCCAAAGCCATTGCACGCGATCAGAAAAATACCATGGTACATTTTGAGCATTAAATCCGTCTGTGCGAAAGAAAACGGAACAAAGCAATTAAGGTGCTTCGTTCCGTTTTTTATAATTCCAGCCTACTGAAATTCTTTATACACATCTATTATCCTTATATGGTCAGCTAGGGTATCGGCTCTATAAAAATTGGCAAATTCGCCGGAAATACCGAAAAAATTGCATACACACAGATCCATACAAAAACCAGCATACAAACCATCGGAAGTGCCTGTTTCGCAAAAGCAGTTTCGCCAACAACAGTTGCTGTCAGATATCCCAACAGCAGCAGAAGAATCCAAATCACCGTATCCAGTATGGGACTGCAAATGCCACATACCATATGTAAAAACCAGTAAACAAACAACAATGCCACCGGCAATGCTGCCGGTATAAGCAGATAAGCGCAGATACTCCCCTTTTCCCAGCGCCTCGTATGCCACAAAAATATCGCCAAAACGCAGGGCCAAATCGCAATTTTTGATAATTCCCATACACTTGCATTCTGCGGTGCACAAAATGCAAAAATGCCATCCGGGCATTTCTCATAACCATAACAAAAAAGCGCGCCAAAAATCAGCGTTGTCAGGAAAATACCAATGCATTGTCCCATAGATCGATTCATGTATTTCCACTCCCTTCTGAAAAAATCTATGGTTTCAAAGATTTGAATAGAACAAAAAGAGGATGCTGAAGCATCCTCTTTTTCATTCATTTTCTGCGATAATTTTTTCAAGCAGTGCCACTTCTGTTTCGTATCCGTAATCTTCTTTTTGATCGCTCTCATATGCCAGTTTTAATGCCGCGCGACATAAATCAAGCCCCTGTCTCTTTGCCTTTTTCATTCCAATTCCCAAGAACTTGCAGCGTCCAAGCCGCATCGTGCATTTCACACTGCCCAGCTTTTCGCCCTCTTCATAGCAGCGGCGCGCTTTTGCCGCATCCTGCTCTACAAAAATACCTTCCTCATAAAACCGCCCAAGCGCCCACCATGCATCGTTTTCATTACCTTCAGCTGCTTTGCGGTAATGCTGATACGCCTCGTCCAAATGACCACCCTGTTCCAAATGCCATCCCATATTATATTCCGCCATGGCATTGCCTTGTTCAGCCGATTTACGGTAAAGCGCCATTGCCTTGTCAAGATCGCGCTCCACGCCCTCCCCCAGCGCATAACACTCGCCGAGATTATTCATGGCGGCGCTGTTTCCATGCCGCGCCCCCTGCTCATACCAGTAAACTGCCTGCTGCATATCCAGTTCCACACCTTCACCATGGGCATAGGACCAGCCAAGGCAGCACATTGCTCCTGCATTGCCTGCGGCAGCGGCTGCACGGTACCAGCGAATGCCTTCTTCCAGATTTTTCTCCACGCCTTCGCCATGAGCATAAGACCAGCCAATGCAGAACATGGAACGAGCGTTGCCCGCTTCCGCGCCCTTCAGATACCATTCTGCTGCCTGCACAAAATCCTGCGCAACACCACAGCCACAGTCATAGCAATTCGCCAGATTGCCCATCGCCATTGCGTTGCCGCCTTCTGCCGCATTGAGGTACCATTTGACGGCTGTTTCCGCATCCTTCTCCACGCCATAGCCATAGCGGTAGCAGCGCCCCAGATTGTTCATGGCGAGAAAATCTCCGCGTTCTGCACCCTGCTCATACAGCAGCGCAGCCTGCTTCAAATCTTGTGTAATACCATACCCATTTTCATAGCACCAGCCGAGATTACACATGGCACGCGCATCCCCCAACTCTACTGCACCAGAATACCAGTATATCGCCTTTTTATAATCCTGCTCCACGCCAAAGCCGCGCTCATAACACCAGCCGACACTCGTCATTGCTACGGCATAACCGCTTTCTGCTGCCTGCTCAAACCAATAGAACGCCAATGCATCGTCCTGCTCCACACCTGTTCCATCTTTATAACAGAACGCCAGTGCACACTGCGAATATTCAAAGCCATCTTCCGCTGCAATGCGATAGCATGCAACAGCACGCTTCCAGTCCTGCTCCACGCCAAAGCCACGCTCATAGCAAAATCCAATATTATGAATACAGCGGTTGCTGCCGAGTTCTGCGCCTGCACGATACCACCGCGCTGCTTCCTCCGCATTTTGCTTGACACCTTTTCCAAATTCATAGCACCACGCAAGGTTTGCCATGGCAGTCGCACTGCCTTTTTTAGCTGCTTTACGATACCATTCAATCGCTTTTTCCCAACTTTGCTCAACACCATGTCCAATTTCATAGCAATATCCTAAATTAGCCATGGCATCGCCATAGCCACCTTCTGCACTGGCCCGATACCATTTTACAGCCACAAAAGAGTCCTGTGCAACACCACGTCCATGTTCGTAGCAGCACGCAAGATTATTCATGCATCGGAAATTACCAAGCAGTGCCCCTTTTTCATACCACGACACAGCGTCTTTCCAATTCTGCTCGATTCCATTTCCACTTTCGTAGCACCAACCAAGATTTGCCATGGCACGCACATCACCCAATTCTGCCGCGCTGAAATACCAGCGCACCGCCTCTTCCCAATCTTGCTCAACACCACTCCCACTTTCGTAGCACCAGCCAAGATTCGTCATACCTCCCGTATGACCACTCTGTGCCGCTTTACGATACCATTCAATCGCAGCAGCCTGATTTTTCTTTTTCCCGAGTCCTCTTTCATAGCAGTATCCCAGATCAGTCATCGCTGCACCGATCCCGCTTTCTGCCGCTTCCTCAAACCATCGAACAGCATGCTCCCAGTTTTGCTCGACACCTTCGCCATATTGATAGCAAAGGCCAAGATGGTACATTGCCTCGCCATAACGTTGATAAGCAGAAGACCGCAGCCAAAATAATGTCTGCCCCAGATCTTTTTCCGTACCAACCCCCTGACTATATGCACGAGAAAGCAGAAGTTGTCCGCGCGGCGAGCCAAGCTGCGCGGATTTTTTATAGCATTCAAAGGCAATATTCGGATTCTTTTTCGTTCCAATGCCACATTCATAGCACACACCAACACAGCAAATCGCATTGAGGCTGCCCATTTCCATAGCCTGCTCATACAACCAAAATGCCTCTTCAGGATTAGCCTCGACACCGTCCCCCTGCTCCAAACAGATGCCCAGATTACATGCTCCCAAAGCGCTCCCATGATATGCCGCTTGACGGAAACATTCTACCATCCGTTTTTTCCCAGAAGAACCCTGATCCATCCAGAAAGTACCCAAATTTGTCCAATCGTCACCGCTCATGGTTTTTTCCTGGATACGGACCAGATTTTTCCCACACTGTGGGCATGCTTTAGGCATTCTTTTGCCTTCAGCCCAATAATTACATTCATGATCGCCGCAGCGATAAATCATATTTCATTCTCCTTTTTGCTTTTCGTCAAAAAGCAGCGTGTTACACTATTTTTCATAGTATAACACGCTGCCCACAAAAATCAAAGACTAAATGCTTTAGCTTTCAGCTCCAAAAAATTTATCATGCACAACTTTAATAGCACGATTTGCATCATCCTTTTTAACAAGAACCGAAATACGAATTTCGGATGTTGCAATCATTTGGATATTGATGCCTCCATCATATAGTGCCTCGAACATATCTGCAGCCACGCCTGCATGTGTCATCATACCTGCACCAACCAAACTGATCTTCGCCACATCGTAGTCAATTTCAATGCTGTCATAACCCATTGCATCACGATTTTCTTCTAAAACTGCACGGGCCTTCTCCACACCGCTCATCGTGCAGGTAAAGCTGATATCTTTACTGCCATCGCGTCCAACTGACTGGAGAATAATATCCACATTGACATTATTGCGGCTCAGCAAGGAGAATACTTTGAATGCAACACCTGGACGATCTGCTAAGCCGACAAGAGAGAATCTGACGATATTATCCATCTTAGCAACACCGCCAATATTTGTCTTTTCCACTTTTACAACCTCCTTGACTTTTGTACCGGGCACAGGTTTCAAACTAGAAACTACTTCCATATTCACATGATATTTCTTTGCCAGCTCCACACTACGGTTATGCAGAACCTGTGCTCCTTGAGAGGCCAATTCCAACATATCTGCATAAGTGATTTCCGACAATTTTTTTGCATTTGGCACTACACGAGGATCTGCCGTGTACACACCGTCTACATCCGTATAAATTTGACATAAATTTGCATGAAATGCTGCCGCCAAAGCAACCGCACTCGTATCAGAGCCGCCGCGCCCCAGCGTTGTGACATCCCCGAATGCATTGACACCCTGAAATCCTGCCACAATAATAATATTATTTTTATCCAGCTCCGTTTGGAGACGTTCCTTGGCAATTTTACGAATACGCGCATCCATATGCGTATTATTCGTTTGAAGACCAATCTGCCAGGCAAGCAATGATACTACCGGAAGTCCGCGTTTTTCCAGTGCCATAGCACATAGTGCAATAGAAATTTGTTCACCGCTGGACAGCAGCATATCCATTTCCCGTCTGGATGCATTCGGATTGATCCGGTTTGCCTTTTCAATCAAATCATCTGTTGTATCTCCCTGTGCGGACAATACAACAATCACGTTATTGCCCGCTTTATAAGTATCTGCAATAATATCGGCAACATGGTTGATACGCTCAGCATTCGCTACCGAACTGCCACCAAATTTCTGCACAATCAGGCCCATTTATTTTCGCTCCTGTTCATTCTACAAATTCTTCTTTTCCATTTTACGCATGAACATTAGTTCAGTATACAAAGTTTAGCACAAACCTGCAACAGCTTTTCGCGCTCATTCAGCTCAGACAGCGGCATTTCAGATGTAATGAATGCAATTTCATCCTCATCATAAAGGATTTCGCTTTTTGGAAAAACTTCTTCTATCCGATCCAATCGATCCTTCACGCGGAAATAGCACCGCATCGACAACGCCTCCGGCTCTCCGATAACTGCTTGATCATAAGCTGCCCAACCAATGTTTCTGCGACGGTTTTTATGCTGTGCCGCATCCATCATATCTCCTACCACAGCGCTGGCTGTTGGCAGTTTGCCTGCTCCCGGGCCATAGAACATCACTTCACCCACAGCATTGCCACGCACCATGATCCCATTGAACACATCTTCCACGCTCGCAATCGGATAATGCTCTTCAACCAAATGCGGCGCAACATATGCATAAACTTTCCCATCCGCACCGCGTACCGCGCGTCCAAGAAGTTTGACGTGCCATCCAGCCTTTTCCCCAATTTCTACATCTTTCAAATTCAAATGAGAAATACCGGTTGTCGGCACACATTCCGGCAAAATCTCACATCCAAATGCCAAATCTGCCAGAATACAAATCTTGCGACAGGCATCGTGCCCTTCCACATCAGCTGTGGGATCTTTCTCTGCATATCCCATCGACTGCGCTTCTTTTAAGGCTGCATCAAATGCCACACCACCATGAACCATTCGGGAGAGAATATAATTGGTAGTACCATTCAAAATCCCAAAAACTTCTTCAATTCGATTGCCTGCCAGACACTGAAACATGGGCCGCAGTACAGGAATACCGCCTCCAACCGCAGCTTCAAAAAGATAGTTCACATTTTTATCCGCAGCAATTTCCAGCAGTTCCCGCCCCTTTGTTGCCACCAATTCTTTATTTGAGGTAACAACATGCTTCTTTGCCGTCAATGCGCGTTTTGTATATTCATAGGCAATCCCGGCACCACCGATCGTCTCTGCGATCACATCGATTTCCGGATCATGGACTATCGTTTCAAAATCGTGGACTATTTTATCTGAAAACGGACTATTTGGAAAATCATGAATATCCAAAATATATTTCAAATGTACTGGTTGTCCGATTCGTTTTTCAATCAGCTCACAATTCATCGCAATGACATCTGCCACACCTTGACCGACCGTGCCGAATCCCATGATAGCTACATTGATCATATCCTCTTCTCCCCCATCTGTTTTAATTCTTATCCTGCCAGAATTTCGAAGCGAATGATTTCTTCTTCAGATGATACATGGTTTACTAAATCTTCTAGGCTGACTATCATATCCGAAGTTTCTGCCGAAATGGTAACAGCAGCGCATCCGTTCGTCGGGATACTTTGATTGATTGTTAAAATATTCGCTCCGCTTGAGGCAAAGATTGATAACACCGTTGAAAGCACACCGGTTTTGTCCTTTAACAAGGTGTAAAACGTTAAAATACGACCAGATCGCATATTATTAAAAGGCATTACCATATCCTTGTATTTATAAAAAGCACTGCGGCTTACCTCAGCCAATCTGGTTGCTTCTCCCACAGTGGAGACCTCGCCGGTCTCCAGCATTCTTTTCGCCTCAGCAACCTTCAGAAAGACTTCAGGCAACGCTTTCGCATCCACAATATAGTATTTTGGCGTGACGCCCATATCTGTCCACCTCTCAAAAGCATTTGTTTTTAGATTAAATCCATTTTAGCACAGCTTTTTATCCCTAGCAACTATATATGTCACAAAAACCTCAGAAATAAATTCCCCTTTTTGTGCAACTCTTCTACTTCCCCGCATTTTCTATCTCGTTCTTTGCTTGCAAACGCAGCTTATAGTATATTTTGCCTGTATCCACTATTATGGAGGTTGGCGTACCCACTACATAAAAAATCTATATTGCATGAATATAGCTGCCGAACTACTTTTTCGCGTTTCTGTTATATCGGAAACCTCCTCATAAACCTCCCATCTTATGCTGTTTCTTAAGGTTTTATGAACTATCTTGTCGAATAAAAAAAATCGTGCTATAATCGGAACAAATTGAAGGTGAATTACTTTTTATAGATGAGGGAGCAGCAGAATGATCAGGGTAAGTGCATTTAAGAAAACAATCGAAAAATATAAACATGCATGGGTATTCCTGTATGCATTCATTTATTTACCGTGGTTTGCGTATCTGGAGAAACATATTACGGCAACGTCCAGTTTTCATGCAATTCACTCTGTATTGGATGATAAGATCCCATTTATTGAGTATTTTATTGTACCGTACCTGCTGTGGTTCTTTTTTGTCGCTGGGGTATTCCTTTACTTTTTCTTTAAGGATGTGGATGGATTTTACAAGTTGGCAAAGTTGACTTTTGCCGGAATGACGATCTTCCTTTTAATCTCTACAGTATTTCCCAACGGATTAATGTTAAGACCTGTTGTATTTCCAAGGGATAATGTGTTTACAGACCTGGTCAAGATGTTGTATCTGGTAGATACCCCGACCAATGTATTCCCAAGCCTGCATGTGTTCAATTCACTTGCTGCATGCATTGCAATCGCCAAGAGCGAACGACTGCGAAAGCATCCGGTCATTTGCACCGGGGCATATATTCTTGCGGGATTGATTATCCTTTCCACAATGTTTTTAAAACAACATTCGGTCATTGATGTGATAGGCGCCGTGTTCATGGCATATGTGTTATATCAGTTCAGTGAAAAAAGAAGCAATCGATTCCCCAAGAAGCAGAGGGTTTAGAGCAAGGGAATCACACAATCTGAAGAATCGCACCAAAAAACGGTGCGATTCTTTTACACCTCATGAGCAAATTTTTCAAGGGGACTTTCGCCCAAAATAATATATTCCAAAAAGAGATGCGCTTAAGTCACTCGTGCCTACCGTAAATGCTGAGGTGCGAAACTGTCAGGAGTGCCGCAGGCAAGGCAAAGCCACTCCCTTAAAGTTTTCTTTCTGCGCTGCATCCCCCTCATCGAGCACACGACCACCGTTAAGCAGGATTACCGCCGGCTTTTCCGGTGGTGAGTACGCGCGCTCTCGGCATAACCCAGAGGAAGTTATGCTTGCCTTTTTCTGTATATCAAAAGTATAATCAAACGGTTCTATAAATTAGAGCTTAGGAAGGAAACAAAATGGAGTTTAGAGAAATAGATAAATCCAACTATTGGGATTGTATGACTTTGACAGTTGACGCAAATCAAGAACATTTTGTTGCAGACAATAAGCAATCATTGGTTGAAGCAGCTTTTGAAGACGGCTTCTATACTTTAGGTATACATAATGGCGACACCATGATTGGTTTTGTTTTGTACGACTATGATGAAACATTTCCTGGATGGTCTATGAATCGTTTTATGATAGGCAAACAGTACCAAGGCAAAGGATATGGGAAAAAGGCAGTGTTAGAATTCCTTGATTATTTTAAAAGAAAACACAAGGTTGATAAAATATACATTAGTGTATCCTTAGAAAATATTAT
>JAHHSM010000033.1 GCA_020025175.1 Oscillospiraceae bacterium
ATTTTTATTTACCCCTGGTACTACCAGGGGTTTATTCTAGCCTAAAGGCGCCAATAAAAAAAGAGGTGCTTCATTAAGGAGCACCTCTTTTTAATAAGTATTTAATCGTTTGTAATATATCCTTCAGCACACAACAACTCTGCTAAAAGGACTGCGCCGCCGGCTGCACCGCGCAAAGTATTGTGACTTAATCCGACAAACTTGTAATCATACTGTGTATCCTGGCGCAGACGACCAAGCGAAATTGCCATGCCATTTTCAAGATTGCGATCCAAGCGCGTCTGTGGACGATCGGCTTCCTCGAAATAGTTCAGGAATTGCTTTGGAGCAGAAGGAAGCTGCAGCTCCTGGGCGCGTCCGGCAAACGATGCCCAGTCTTCCTTGATTTGTTCTATAGAAGGTGTGCAGCCATCCTTGAATTTGATGAATACTGCAGCCATATGACCATCTTGACATGCAACACGAAAACATTGTGCGGTAATGGAAACGTCAGATGTAGGAACAATCCTGTCACCAGAAATCTGACCCCATACTTTTAAAGGTTCTTGTTCGCTTTTTTCTTCCTCACCGCCGATATAAGGAATGCAGTTATCTACCATTTCCGGCCAGCGTTCAAATGTTTTGCCTGCACCGGAAATTGCCTGATAGGTACAAACAAGCACCTTCTCTAAACCGTACTGCAGCAAAGGAGTCAGTGCAGGCACGTAGCTCTGGATAGAGCAGTTGGATTTAACAGCAATGAAGCCTTTCTTTGTGCCAAGCCGTTTGCGTTGATCTTCAATGATTTGAATATGATCCGCATTAATTTCGGGCACCACCATGGGTACATCGTCGGTCCAGCGGTTGGCGCTGTTATTAGAAACAACCGGAGTTTCAAGTTTTGCATATTTTTCTTCCAACGCGAGAATGTCATCTTTTTTCATATTCACTGCACAAAATACAAAATCAACCATAGAAGCAAGTTTTTCTGCATCGTGCTCCGCATCTAAGACCACCAGATTTTTTGCGTTTTCCGGAATGGATACATCCATTGCCCAGCGACCGATGACGGCATCTTCATAGCGTTTTCCTGCACTGCTGGAACTGGCTGCAATTGCTACAAGTTCAAACCAGGGGTGGTTATCCAGCAAAGTTACAAAACGCTGTCCAACCATACCTGTGCCGCCGATAATACCTACACGATACTTTTTCATCTTTCATTCCTCCAATAAAATTATTAAGCTTATCCAATAGTTGCAAAAGCCATCAATTTGGGTTGAAAAACGACTTGAATTCTAATATAATAAATGAAATATGATGTCTATCAAGATTGATTGATAATAACTTTTATGGTAGCATAGTTTCAGAATACTGTCAATTCACTGTCCATGTATGGAGGACGTTATGAAAAAAACTATTATTTCAATTCTAACTTTTTTTCTTTGCCTGCCAATTTTTTGTGTAATTTGTTTTGGAGCAGGTGACGATACTGTTCGTGTTGGTCTATATTACAGTGGATCTTCATCAAATGATGCATTGCTTTCTGCCAATCTTGAAAATTATCAGAATACAGGAAGTGGATACTATTTTGGTTATTACGATGGCAATCGGCAATTTGTTAAATTGGGTGAAACAGCAGCAACACAACTATCTATGTCAAAAGATGTAAATCTGTATATAAAAGATGACGGAAGCTATACAACAGAAGCTATCAGCGGTGCACAAGCAATCGGTTGTTTCCATTTGCAGCTCAATCAGGTTTACACATCCTATGCAGATGCTGCAGAAAATGCAGCAAAAATGAAGCCGCGCTACGGATTGGCGTTCCCTGCCTATGAACGTGGTAAATTCTATGTTCGTATTGGTAGTTTTCTATCTCGATCCGAGGCAGAAACCTTGCTGAAGAAAGAGGGTTTGGCTGCATCAATCAGCAGTGGATCAAGCTACACTGTTACTGTAACAAAAACGAAAACGAATGAGATTCTTTTTGAATATGATGATGCGGGTGCTACATATCTTGCAATTGAACCTCGTCCTACAGGCAGTGAAAAGCCCCAGACGTGGTTTAAAGGATACCGTTATTATGGTGGATTTGAATATGATCGATCTGCGGATCTTTCTTCAGGTAAAATCAACGTGATAAATGTTGTTGATATGGAGGATTATCTAAAAGGTGTTATCACATTCGAAATGAGCCCATCTTGGCCGGCTGAAGCATTGAAGGCACAGGCAGTTTGCGCACGAACCTATGCACTCAATCAGCATAAACACGATTCGCGAAATTTTGATGTCTGTTCGACAACCAACTGCCAGGTATATCGCGGCACGGCATCGTCAGCGGGTGCATCAGACGCAGCTGTGGACGCAACTGCTGGACTTGAAATATATTATAATGGAAAGATCATTGAGGCATCCTATTATTCATCGAACGGTGGTGCATCTGAAAATTCAGAAAATGTATGGTATACTGCGCTTCCATACATGCGCGGAAAGTTAGACCCCTATGAAAGCCTGATCAAGATTCCTAATTATGCCTACGAAAAGACTTATGCTGCTGCAGAAGTAAGCCAAATTCTGCAAAAAAAAGGGCATAGCATTGGTATGGTTGATTCTATTAGTGCCGAATATACTGCAACAGGTAATATGTATGCAATGACGTTTACAGATATTACTGGGAAAACTGTTTCAGTGCGAAAAGAGAACTGTAAGCTGCTATTCTCTTTGCCAAGTATGCGTTTTACAGTTTCGGGAAGCGATCATACCACGGGTTCGGATTCAAGGCCAAATCCATCTTTTGGTAATATTTTTGTAAATGGTCTGGGCAGCAAATTTAATTCAGTTAAGAGTCTTTGCACAATTTCCGGCAACGGTCTAATTACAAAGCTTGATCGCGACCAAGTGTATGTTATGACTGCTGATGGAGTTGAGCTGCTCAGCACGCCTGTATCACAGGGGGAACATGGATCTATTCCTGATAACAATCATAACAATAATGCCCAATCTAAAGGCAGTTCTTTCACATTTCGCGGAACCGGAAACGGGCACAATGTGGGAATGAGTCAATATGGCGCATATGCTATGGCCCAGCAGGGACTGAGCTTTAGAGATATATTGAATTTTTATTATACAGATATCACCATTGAATAAAACAGTAAGGAAGTAGCAATTAAAGTATGAAAACCCATGATTTTTATTACGATTTACCAGAAGAGTTGATTGCGCAGACTCCGTTGGATCAACGTGATACATCCCGTCTTTTAGCGCTTAATAAAGAAACAGGGGAGCGGGAACATCTTCATTTTTATGATTTACCCAAATTTCTCCGTTCCGGAGACTGTCTCGTTATGAATGATTCCCGTGTGCTGCCCGCTCGCCTGCTTGGCCATCGTGAGCCGGGCGGTGGTGCCTGTGAAGTGCTGCTTTTAGTCGACCGTGGTGCGAAAGTTTGGGAATGTCTTGTCCGTCCTGGCAAAAAAATGAAAAAAGGTGCTCGCCTGAATTTCGGAAATGGACAGCTGATGGCTGAGGTTGTAGATGAATTGGAAAACGGAAATCGCCTAGTGCGCTTTGAATATGATGGTATTTTCTTAGAAGTTTTAGAACGGCTTGGGAAGATGCCGCTGCCACCATATATTAAAGAGGAGCTGCAAGATCCGGAACGTTATCAAACCGTATATTCTAAAGAAGTTGGTTCTGCTGCTGCGCCCACAGCAGGTTTGCATTTTACAAAGGAATTGCTCGCCCGAATTGAATCCATGGGCGTAAAACTCTGTTATGTAACCTTACACGTTGGTTTAGGCACATTTAGACCTGTAAAGGAAGAAGACATTACAGACCATGCAATGCATAGCGAATACTGCATTATATCTAAAGAAACTGCTGATATCATCAATGAAACAAAGAAAAACGGCGGTCGCGTAATTTGTGTCGGCACTACATCGTGTAGAACGATCGAAAGCTGGGCGGCGGAAGATGGTACAATGAAAGAGTCTGCCGGATGGACCAATATTTTTATCTACCCCGGGTATCGATTCAAGGTGCTTGATTGTTTAATAACAAATTTCCACTTGCCGGAATCAACGCTGATTATGCTTGTTTCTGCATTAGCTGGCCGTGAAAATGTTTTGGCTGCCTATAAGGAAGCTGTAGAACGAAAGTATCGTTTCTTTAGTTTTGGTGATGCCATGATAATTCACAATTGATCGAAAAGGAGATTCTTTGTGTTTGAAGTATTGAAAACGGAGGGAGAAGCCAGACGCGGTGTTTTTACCTGCGCACACGGAACTGCGCAAACTCCTGTATTTATGAATGTTGGTACGCAGGCTGCGATCAAAGGCGGTGTATCGGCACTTGATTTAAAAGAACTAGGCTGCCAAATTGAGCTTTCCAACACGTATCATCTGCATATTCGTCCAGGTGATGATGTTGTTCATAAAATGGGTGGTTTGCATAAGTTTATGCGTTGGGATGGACCAATTTTAACAGATAGTGGTGGATTTCAGGTCTTTTCTCTGGCAAAGCTGCGCCAAATAAAGGAAGAAGGCGTTACGTTCGCATCTCATGTAGATGGTCGAAAGATTTTTATGGGTCCTGAAGAAAGTATGCGCATTCAAAGTAATTTGGGGTCTGATATTGCAATGGCTTTTGATGAGTGCGTAGAGAACCCTGCTAAATATGAATACGCGAAATCATCCATTGCACGAACCACTCGCTGGTTGGAACGCTGCATTAAAGAACATAAGAGATTAAATGCATTGCCTGATACAGTAAATCCTCAACAGATGCTGTTTGGTATCAATCAGGGATGTACTTTTAAAGATTTGCGTATCCAACATATGAAAGAGATTTCTCAAATGGATTGCGATGGTTTTGCTATCGGTGGTCTTGCTGTGGGTGAGCCAACAGAAGTGATGTATGAGATATTGGATGCAGTTTTGCCATATGCTCCCAAAGAAAAACCACGTTACCTGATGGGCGTTGGAACACCATCCAATCTTATCGAGGGCGTTGCAAGGGGCATTGATTTCTTTGATTGCGTAATGCCGGCACGCAATGCGCGCCATGGTAAGCTCTACACATGGAGAGGTACAATTAATTTAAAAAATGAAAAGTACAAAACGGATGAACGTCCAATTGATGACACCTGCAATTGTCCTGTTTGCCGTAATTTTTCAAAAGCATATTTGCGTCATTTGATGAAGGCGGAAGAGGTATTGGCATTGCGCCTATGTGTGATGCACAATTTGTACTTTTATAATACTTTAATGCAGAAAATTCGTGATGCATTGGATGAAGGTACTTTTGCGTTGTTCAGAAGTACCTATAGCGGCATGCTTGATGAACGCATTTGAATAGGTTTGTATGGAAAAGTGCTTGCAATTCAAATGATTATAAGATATACTGTATAATTGTCAGTGCATATATGCATAAGTATTAAAGTTACAAAGGAGTTAGAAAAGAATGGGAGATATGTCCTATACACTAGTAATGATCATTGTTATGATTGCGGTGTTCTATTTCTTCATGATCCGTCCTGAGAGCAAAAGAAAAAAGCAGCAGGATGAGATGCGTAGCAATCTGCGTAAAGGTGATCAGATTACCACTATCGGCGGTGTTATCGGTCGTATTGTCAAGATTGATAGCGATAGCATCATTATTGAAACGAGTGAAGATCGTGTGCGTATGGAGTTTGCAAAATGGGCTGTTTCTACCGTTGGTGTTCAAAAAAATATTGAAGATACCAATAATAACAAAAAGAACCGCAAGAATCAAACTCCTGAGGAGCGCGCAGATGCAGTCTCTGTTGAAGAAGAGATTTCTGTTGAATCTATCAAAGAAGAAAACAAGTAAGTTCTTTCAAGTCCTCCTTCCGCATATGCTTAGTGCATACGGAGGGAGGTTTTTTTATGAAAAAAAATAAAAGTGTTGAATGGACAGACATTTTTCATGGTATATGGAAGATTTTTTTAGTTGCAGTTATACTGTTTGTTCTTGGAATCTTGGGCGCATCAACATTGATTTATCAGGAAATTGTTCCGCTTTCTTATACAAGTTTCCTGGTTTATGCAGTTGTTGCATGGACTGCTTTTGGTACATCGATTTGCGCTATTCTAATGGTGTCTCACCATGCTCTTCCCAAAACGCTGATCACGGAAATGATGATTCTTGCGTTGCTGTTGCTTTCCGGAATGCTGTCTGAAGAAACAGCAACGGATTGGATTGCACTTGCAATTAGTTTAGTGGTTGCTGTGCTCACATCCGTTGTTACTGTATTATCATTTGGCGGAATAAAAAAGAAGAAATTTAAGAAAAATGCATCTATACGATTGAAAAAAAGATAATCTTATGATAGTATATTAATAATTATTGAACCGAGGAGGAGAGATACTATGAAGCATATTAAGACCTTGAATGGCGCAACTTTGAAGAATAGCGCAGCAAAGGGTGGTTGTGGTGAGTGCCAGACTTCTTGTCAGTCTGCTTGCAAAACCTCCTGCACTGTTGCAAACCAAAAGTGTGAGAACAAGCAGTGATTCCATTCATTTTATGAAACCGTAAGGACGGACTAATGGACTGCCTTGAAATCGGCAGGGCCGGGTCCGTCCTTTCTACTGCTGTTATGAATAGTTAAATGAGATTTATATAATAAAGAGATAAAAAGGAGAGAGAGTATGGTACATACCTTTTCACTATTAGGTCAGAACATCGCGATTGATGTGAATAGTGGTGCAGTTCATGTTTTAGATAAAATAACATATGCTGTTTTGGAGCAAATGCCTAAGAAGGAAACTACACTGGATAGCATTGTAGAGAAATTGCCTCAATACAGCCGCGAAGAAATCTCGGAAAGCTTTGATGAGCTCTGTCAGCTGATCAAAAACGGTGAGTTGTTTGCCGATGCAGATTACATTGATCCTGCCATGGCTATGATCAAGAATGCTCCTATTAAAGCTTTATGTTTGCATGTTTCGCATGACTGCAATCTGCGTTGCAAATACTGCTTTGCTGCAACCGGTGATTTTGGTACCGGACGTCTTTTGATGGATATTGAAACTGCAAAAGCGGCAATTGATTTTGTGATTGCACGCTCCGGAGCACGCCGTAATATCGAGGTGGACTTCTTCGGAGGCGAGCCTTTGATGGCTATGGGTGTTGTCAAGGCAACCGTCGAATACGCTCGCTCCAAAGAAGCTGAGAGTGGGAAGCACTTCCGCTTCACGATTACAACCAATGGCGTTTTGCTGGATGATGAAACCATTGAATATATTAACCGTGAAATGGATAATTGCGTTTTGTCTTTGGATGGCCGCAAGGAGGTAAATGATCATTTCCGTGTCACTCCCAATAATAAGGGAAGCTATGATTTGATTTTACCAAAATTCAAGAAGTTAGTTGAGAACAGAGGCGATAAAGATTTTTATCTGCGTGGCACGTTTACACGAAATAATCTGGATTTCTCAAAGGATGTTTTAGCAATCGCAGATGAGGGATTTAAGCAGATTTCTGTTGAGCCGGTTTCTGCGGAAGAGGCATGTGATTACTCCTTGAGGGAGGAGGATCTGCCTGCAATCTGTGCAGAATATGAGAAACTTGCGGAAATCATGAAAGATCGTCATGATTTCAATTTCTTCCATTTTAATGTTGACCTTTCTCAAGGGCCTTGCGTAATTAAACGCATCCGCGGTTGCGGTGCCGGCTGTGAGTATGTTGCGGTAACACCGGAAGGTGATATTTATCCCTGCCATCAGTTTGTAGGGAAGGAAGACTATCGTTTGGGCAATGTTCATGAAGACGGATTTAATATGGAAGTATCTGAGTGTTTTGCTGGGCTGAATGTTTATACGCGCAATGAATGCGCAGATTGCTGGGCTAAGTTTTATTGCACTGGTGGCTGCAGCGCTTCTAATCTGGTGGTTAACAATGATATTAAAACACCAAATCATATCGCTTGTGAAATGGAGCGCAAACGTTTGGAATGTGCAATTGCACTAAAAGCAGCTGCTGCAAGCGAGGAATAAATGGGCGAAAGCGGAAGAGATATACTATCTGTAATCGTGCTATAATAATGTCAGACAACGGATATCGGTCTATATCTAGCTATTAGCGTTAGATATAGACCGATATTTTGTGCTTTGATTACACTTTTCCTCTTTTAGTATACTCGATTTACATAATATAGTTTACATAATATTACAGCATAATTAACAAAAGTGGGAAAATGACACTTTCCTACTTGCTAAAAAGTGTTATGTCAAGTATTATAATCTTTAAAGATAAACGAACTACTTCGGATTGATTCTACTTGTCCATGTAGCTTCATATACTTTACATGAGGTGAAGTTGTGAAGTGAGTTACCGTTTTTTTCACAGACGAGTTTTTCGACCTGATCATTCCACTTGGGTTCTTCCGGTTTTGGCAAGTTGCTTTTTGCTTGGAATCGTTATTGGGCATATTTTTGCAGGATTTGAGTCAGTTTGTCAAAGCAGGATATTACAAAATTATATTTCATCCTTTTGGCTACTACTGCAAAACGGTCAAGTAGAGGCTGCATCAATAGGGTATACTTTTTTCTCATATTGCAAGTATTCAATTCTTGTTTTTTTAATCGGATTCACTGTTATTGGGTGTGGCATTGTTCCAGCCATTACTTTTTATCAGGGATTTGCCTTGTCGTTTGCTGTATCTGTTATGATGTACAGCTCAGAAAATGGGTTTTTTCTGGCAGCAGCATTATTTGGTATAAGATGTCTTTTTGTATTGCCATGCTATTTTGTGGTAGCACATGATTCATTGGGGTATTCAATATATCTAAGAAACCGCAAGCTGCACAAGCAGCAAAGTAGTGTGAAAAAAAAGCATACGATATTGCATTTTATAATATGTGTTGTTATTCTTTTTGCCGGAGCATTTTTCGAGCACATGTTTTTGATAAAAATTATATATGCTATAATACAAGAATAGATAGGGAGGGAGCACAGCCGTGATCGATTACATCGATAAATATAGAGAGTATTTAATCGAAGAGCGCAATGCATCTGCAAATACATTGAGTTCGTATTTGAGAGATGTACGTCAATTTGAATTATATGCTCAGTCTACGGGTGTGGTTAGTCTTTTGGATGCAAATCAGCAAACGATCCAAGACTATATAAGCTATATGAATCAAAAAGGAAGATCAGCAGCAACCGTTACGCGTTCGATTGCATCTTTGAAATCTTTTTATAATTACTTGTTGCGAAAAGGGATTATAAATGGAAACCCTGCAAAAAACCTTGCGACAATCAAAGTTGAACGGTCACTTCCGCAAATTTTAACTAGTAAAGAGGTTGAGTTGTTTTTAGATCAGCCGCAGTGCATAGACGCAAAAGGGTATCGCGATCATGCAATGCTGGAATTGCTGTACGCAACAGGAATTCGCGTTAGTGAATTGATTTCCTTGGATATCACAGATTTAAATCTCAGTATCGGAATTTTGCATTGTGCCAGCAAAGCAAAAGAGCGTGTAATTCCGTTGTACCCTGCTGCGATCAAAGCATTACGAGATTATATTGAAAATATTCGTCCAGGCATGATTGCATCCGCTGACGAAACCGCTCTATTTGTGAATATGAATGGAGAACGCATGAGCCGTCAAGGATTTTGGAAACTTATCAAATTCTATCAGGAGAAGGCACAAATCAAGAAAGAAATCACACCACACACATTGCGCCACTCCTTTGCAGCGCATCTTTTAGAGAATGGGGCTGATCTAAAATCTATTCAGGAAATGCTTGGGCATGCCGATATTTCATCAACGCAAGTTTATGCAAATCTTATGAATCGAAATTTAAAGAATGTTTATAATAAGGCACATCCACGTGCTATATAAAAGAGTAAAAGCGGTGCTTCTAATGGGTACGCCCCATAAGGAAGTTTTTTGAGAGATACGGTACAGTCTGGTTTTTGGGGCTGTATCGTATCTTCTTTTTATGTAATAAAACAGCAGGTGCCGAAAAATCCCGACACCTGCTGATCTTTTCTTATATGCCTTTCTGCGGAGGTTTTAGGAGCCAGCTCCTAACGATTGTACCGTTTTACGACTCATGGGAGTATAAACGGTATGCTCGCTAAGATGATGCAGACTCTTTCTCCTCGCCCTCTTGCTCTGCTTTTTATTCTTTCAGATTCTATACTCGTTGCCTTTATAACTACAAATTCTGATTCCCTTAGTGTTAGAAATATCCGAATAAGTATAACAGATTATTTGGACTTCTCTGCTTTCTTCACGTACTTGATCCAACCTCGGATAAGCCAGAAATACACGCATACTCCCATGATTGCACCGGATACCAACACTGAAATACCTTGTCCAGCATTACCGCTTAAAGTCATATCTGCTCCAACATATAGGAAAAATCCGATCAGCAAGATGTAGGCGATGATAAGCGTGCCCAAGATCACTCGGCATATAGTACGAACCCTTTGCGCCTTTTTCGTAGCCTGAGACCTACGGCAAGCACCAAGAAGGATAAACTCTATGCCAATAAAAAACAGGGATACCACAAACAAAAAGATTATTGTGTTGCTCATTTCATTACCTTTCCTGCAGATATAGAACGGCCACTTTCTGTAACGCGGTTGTGTTATGCGTTGATTATAACATAAGAGTTCTTCTGCACTTATAAAAGTTTTTTGAATATTTTAGGTTATGAAAGTGTTAGATTTATTTTGATAAGTCTAACACTTTACTTTCTCAATATTATATATCATAGCCTGCTTAATTTGCTAATTATTTTTAGGAACCAAGTGATTACCAGCTATGAAAAGGGAGATTCTCCCCAAAAGCCCTTTGACGGCAAAAGGCAGAGTTTTTATCCTTTTCCCACAGTTGGATAAAACGAAGAGATCAGGGGCAATCCCAAAGGACCATCCCTGATAGATGGTTATGCGTAGATCAGCTTGGCATCACCAGATTAAAGAGTGTTTTGTGTTTTTCTGAATTACTTCCTTATCAGGCGCCTCCGAAAGCAGCACCGCTTTTAATGTTTATATAGCAGCAATTAATTCAATTTCCAGCTTTGCTCCGGCTGGAAGCGCAGCCACCTGTACACAGGAACGGGCAGGGGGCGCATCGGGAAAGCGTGTTGCATAAATGTCATTGATTGTAGAAAAATCAGCAAGATCCGTGATAAAAACAGTTGTTTTCACAACATTTTTAAACGTCATGCCGTTGGCACTTAAAACAGATTCCAAATTTTTCAAAACCTGTTCTGTTTGTTCTTCAATAGAATTTGCAACAATCTTTCCGGTTTCCGGAACCAAAGGAATTTGACCGGATGTAAACAGCAGATTTCCAATAGCAACCGCATGCGAATAGGGCCCGATTGCAGCCGGTGCATGTTCAGCAACAATAACCTTTTTCATAAAAAAATCACTCCTCACGGATATTCTCAGGAAAAGTATACTACCAAATAAAAGACAGTGCAATAATCTTCTATTGCCTTTCTCATCAAATATTGGTACAATAGTACCATTCTATATTTGATAAAATGGTCATGTTATGAGTATTATGAGTATATATATTTCAAGGAGGAGCCATGCGAATTCTCGGTATTGATCCCGGTATTGCAACAGTGGGTTTTGGGATCATTGATTCTGAACGTGGCGCAGCACTGTGTCCCGTTCAATACGGCGCAATTTTGACACAAGCAGGTCTTCCGCTGGCAACACGCTTATATCAAATCAATTGCGATTTAGAAGAATTGATTGAGACTTTTCATCCGGATGTAATTTCAGTTGAGGAGTTATTCTTCAATACTAATATTACAACAGGCATCGCTGTTGCACACGGACGCGGAATTATTTTATATACTGCCGAAAAGCTGGGAATTCCGATTTTTGAATATACACCATCACAGGTTAAGCAGGCTGTGGTCGGTTATGGAAAAGCTCAGAAACAGCAGGTGATGGACATGACACGCAGACTTTTGAAACTAAAAAGCATACCGAAGCCTGATGACGCTGCAGATGGATTGGCATTGGCAATTTGTCATGCACGCAGTTCTACATCGCTTTTACAGCAAAACCCCTCGGCAAAACCCACAGTATAATAGTAGGAGGGACTACTTTGTTCTATTATTTAAATGGTACAGTGGCATATATCGATGCAAATTTGGCTGTGATTGATTGCGCAGGTGTGGGATATGCCTGTGCAACAACCAATCACACATTATCCCATTTAGCTCTAGGAAAACAAGCAAAATTATATACATATCTGAACGTCAAAGAAGATGCGATGGATCTATATGGCTTTTACAGTCAAAATGAACTTAACAGCTTCAAAATGTTGATCAGTGTATCTGGTGTTGGACCTAAAGCCGCACTGGCCATTTTGTCATCAAGCACTCCCGACCAAGTTGCCATGGCAATCGTCACTGGAGATGAAAAAGTATTGACTGCTGCTCCTGGAATTGGGAAAAAGATTGCACAGCGTGTGATTTTAGAGTTGAAGGATAAGATGTCCAAAGAAGATCTTTCCGGTATCAAAGTTGGAGGGAGCGGAGTACGCAGCAGCCAAAAAGCATCAGAAGCGCTTTCGGCCCTTATGGTTTTGGGATATTCTCAGCAGGAAATCGGTGCTGCATTGAAAGATGTCGATGTAGAGTCGTTAGCCCTAGAAGATGTTATCCGCCAGGCTTTGCGCAAAATGGTGAAGTAATAATTTTTATAATGCTTTCTGTTAGAGGGGTGTGAGCATTTGAGTATTGATTATAGTCATGAACTTGTGGAAGAACCACTTGTCACAAAAACATTATTAAATGAGGACATGCACAACGAAGTTTCTTTACGTCCCCATTCACTCGAAGAATATGTCGGTCAGCAAAAGGTAAAAGAAAATCTCCGCATTTTCATTGAAGCAGCGAAACAGCGCACCGAACCATTGGATCATGTTTTGCTTCATGGCCCTCCAGGACTGGGTAAAACAACTTTAGCAGGTATTATCGCTGCAGAAATGGGCGTTAATATTCGAATTACATCCGGCCCTGCTATTGAAAAAACGGGAGATTTAGCTGCACTTCTTACCAACTTGAATGAAAACGATATTCTATTTGTTGACGAAATTCATCGTTTGAATCGTAGTGTTGAAGAAATTCTGTATCCTGCAATGGAGGACTATGCTATTGATATCATCATTGGCAAGGGGCCTTCAGCAAATTCCATCCGGCTTGATTTACCCAAGTTTACATTGATTGGCGCAACAACACGCGCAGGGCAGCTGTCCGCGCCACTTCGTGATCGCTTTGGCGTAACATTGCGTTTAGAGCTGTATTCCACTGAGGAACTGGCAGGAATTGTAACCAGAAGTGCTGGCATCCTCGATGTTCCCATCGAGCCGCAAGGCGCTATGGAGATTGCATCACGTTCAAGAGGTACACCGCGTATCGCAAACAGGATGCTCCGTCGTGTTCGCGATTTTGCACAGGTACGGGGTGATGGTATCATCACGAAAGCAATTGCGGATATGGCATTAACAGCATTGGAAATTGATTATCTGGGACTTGATTCTGTCGATCGCCGAATGATGACAGCAATTATTCAGAATTATGGCGGAGGGCCTGTTGGTCTGGAAACTTTGGCTGCGACGATTGGAGAAGAATCTATCACACTGGAAGATGTTTATGAGCCATATTTGATGCAAATGGGATTTTTGACACGTACACCCCGTGGCCGCTGTGTAACAAACAGAGCATATGAACACTTGCACTTGCCTTTCCCGGGCTCAGAAACTGTTGCAATGGAGCAACTTTCGTTATAAAATTTTATAGAATATTTGGAAGAAGAAAGGACCATAAAATATGGGTAAATTATTTGGTACTGATGGTATCCGTGGTATCGTTGGTGAAACACTGTCTGCAGACATGGCTTATCGAGTTGGTCAGGCAGTTGCAACAGTATTGGCGGAGGAAAAGCAGGGAAGACCTGAAATCACCATCGGAAAGGATACCAGAATTTCATCTGATATGCTGGAATCTGCATTGATTGCAGGTATCTGCTCCGTTGGTGGAAATGTAGCCCCTCTAGGTGTTATCCCCACACCTGCTGTTGCATATTTGACTGTGCAGCGCAACGCAGATGCCGGTATCGTTATTTCTGCATCCCACAATCCATATGAACATAACGGAATCAAAGTATTTAACCATCAGGGTTATAAATTGCCTGATGAAACAGAAGAGCGCATTGAGGCATTAATTCTTGGCGACACACCCATTCCGGAAAAAACAGGAGACGAAATTGGAACAATGATTCGTGGAATGTCCGAAGCGCGCAATCGCTATATTGATCATCTATGTTCCACAATTGAAGATGATTTGTCCGAGCTTCGTATCTGTGTAGACTGTGCTAATGGCGCCGCATCTGCAACAGCACCTGAGCTGTTCAGTCATTTTAAAGCACGTGTTGACATTATGCATGCGGTTCCTAATGGCATCAATATCAATAATCACTGTGGTTCTACACACCTGGATTCTCTCAGTACAATTGTCCGCAATGATGGTTATGATATTGGTATTGCCTATGATGGAGATGCAGATCGTTGCCTTATGGTAGATGAAAACGGAAATGTGATCGATGGTGACAAAATTATGGCAGTTTGTGCATTAAATATGCGCAAAGAGGGGAAACTGGAAGGAAACGCTATTGTGGCAACGGTTATGTCAAACCTTGGACTCCACGAATTTTGTGAGAATGAGGGCATCAATCTTGTCTGTACGGATGTCGGTGACCGTCATGTATTGGAAAAAATGCTGGAGTGTGGCTATCGCATTGGCGGTGAACAGTCTGGTCATATGATCTATACTGAATATGCAACAACTGGTGATGGTCAGCTGACGAGTTTACAGTTTCTGCAGATTTTGAAGCGCAGCGGTAAAAAGGCATCGGAATTAGTCGCTTGTTGCGCGCAATATCCTCAAGTTTTGATCAATGTTCCTGTGTCGGCAAAACGCGGAGTTAAGGAAAACATTATGGCATCAGATGAATTAAAAGCTGCGGTGAAGGAACAGGAAGAAAAGCTTGGCAATGACGGCCGGATACTTCTGCGTCCTTCTGGAACAGAGGCTTTGATTCGTGTTATGGTAGAAGCAAAAACTGAAGAAATGGCTAATATGTACGCAAATGAATTAGTTGATGTGGTAAAATCACTAAAAATCGATTAAAGAATTAAAAAAGTTTTAGCTTTTTCTTGACCAAAAAACATTTTCACTGTATACTAGGAATTGCAATAGATTTGAGGTTAGATTATGCAAAACATTGCAGAGATGACTGATAGTTCTTTATGTCGTTTGGTTTCTGAAGGCAACCGTGACGCAGAAGAAGTATTGGTGACAAGATATAACCGTTTGGTTCGTATTTGTGCACGTCCCTATTTTCTTGTAGGCGGTGACAGTGAGGATTTAATTCAAGAGGGTATGCTAGGTCTTTTGAAAGCTATCCGAAGTTACGATAATTCCAAAGAGGCTTCGTTTCGTACCTTTGCAGAAGTATGTATTCGAAGCAGGTTATATAGTGTTATACGTAATCAAAAACTCGATAAGCATGCGGCGCTCAATCATACAGTCATATTAGAAGCACCCTTCTTTGATAGTAATTCCTACACCTTGGGCAGTTTTGATATTTCTCAATCAAATCCTGAAGATCTTATGATCGTACAGGAGAATTTTGCAGAAATGTGGAAACAAGTCCAAAACCAGTTGTCCGAGTTCGAAGCGAAGATTTTAGGGTTCTATTTGGACGGACTGTCTTATCAAGAGATAGCAGTCAAGGTGAGCAAGTCCCCGAAATCGGTGGACAATGCTGTGCAGCGTATCCGTCGCAAAGTAGCACAGCAAATTCATCCAAGCGAAATCAGCAAAAGCTGAGCGCATATATTTTTTTCTATCAAAAGAGAGGGTAAAATCATGTACGAAGACAAGACATTGGTATGCAAAGAGTGTGGCGAAGAGTTTGTGTTCACTGCAGGTGAGCAGGAGTTTTACGCTGAACGCGGTTTCCAGAACGAGCCCCAGCGTTGCAAGGCTTGCCGTGATGCACGCAAGAACGCTACTCGTGGTCCTCGCCAGTATTTCACTGCTGTTTGTGCAGCTTGCGGCGGTGAAGCAAAGGTTCCTTTTGAGCCTAAGTCTGACAGACCTGTTTACTGCAGCGAGTGCTTCGCAAAGATGCGTGAAGAGGGTTAAGTAAATACTTTTCAAACTCAAAAAAGAGCAGGTTTTACC
>JAHHSM010000034.1 GCA_020025175.1 Oscillospiraceae bacterium
GTTTAATTAATAACACTTTGTGTGGGATTTTCCTTGTGTCGCCATGAATTCCCATGCGACTGTTTTTTAATTCATCGCTGCTACAATGGGTTCCAGCTCTTTGGCGAGAATTTTTGCTTTGTCAGTATCACCCTTTTCAAGATATCGGGCAATCCGAGTTTCCAAGTCTTTTTTACGGGTTTCCAACTCAACATAGTCCTTGCTGAAGTGATGTTTATAGATCATTTTTCGGAAAGCGCGAATACTCATTGGACGGAGTGTGCCGTTTTCCACAAACAGGACACTGTCCATACAATTTGTGATGGTGTAGAAGTCATGGGAGACCATAAGCACAGCGCCTTGGTAAGAAGAAATTGCATCTTCCAACGACATCTGCGCGAAGGTGTCAAGATGACTGGATGGCTCGTCCAGAAGAAGAAGATTTTTTTCGCTGAGAGCCAGTTTTGCAAGCTGGAGCAGGTTCTTCTCACCACCAGAGAGCTGAGAAATTTTCCGCCCCAGTCCCAAAGGGGAAAAGCAATAGTGAGATAGATACTTTGCCAAATCAGACTCATTTTCCAGACCGACTTGGGCAAATTCCTGCTGGATGGTATGCGCATCACAGAGAGATTCCTCTTGCAGTTGGGAGAAAAATCCGGTTACGGCGTTTTCACTGTATTGAATAGAGGGATCACGGTTTGTGTAAATTTTACGCAAAAGAGAGGTTTTTCCGGTGCCATTGGACCCTACAATTGCCACTTTTTGCCCCGCATGAAGGCTAAAGGTTACGTGCTCGAGAAGTGGTTTTTCAAAAGTCAGGCTGCAGTCGTCTACTTGTAGTAATACGGAACCATCTTCGATGGGAGCGACTTTAGGAAAGCAAATGTACGGCCGCTGAATTTCAACAAAAGGCGGCTTGATCTGCCGAGCCTTTTGACGTTCCAGATAGGAAACCTTGCCCTTAAGTGCACGACCCTTGAGTGGATCAATGACTTCTGTGGCTTCCTTGCGCAGCCGCTCCACAAGCTTTTCAGCCCGCTCAATTTCCGCGAAACCTGCAGCAGCAGCTTCCTGCAATTCAATTTTTCGCTGCAGCAGGGAAAAGGTATACTCGTGGAAACTGCCGTCAAATTCCTGCAAATCACCGTTTTCCAGATGCCAAATCTGGTCAAAACAGTGATTGAGCAGATACCGGCTGTGGGTGACTATCAGGAGGGTGCCTCGGTAATGGTTGATTAGATCTCGGAGCCCGTTCAGATTTTCAAAGTCTAAAAAGACGTCCGGCTCATCCATAATCAGAAGACCGGGACGGCGCAGCATCTGACGAATGACTTGCAGCAGTTTGTATTCGCCACCGCTGAGAAGTGAGAGCTTGAGATCGGCTTTGTCCTCAAGTTCAGCAAGCTGGAGTTGACGGCGGATATTAACCTCACAGTTGTCCCCGTCTATGGCATCCTGTTCATCCAACAGCTGCTGGTAATGCTCGAGAAGATCATCCAGATTTTCGGCTGATTCCATTTGCGCACAAACATCGGTGATTTCCTGCTGAAGGGTTTGAAAGTCGAGAAGAAGATAGTCCAGCACGGTCATGGACTGTTTTTTATCCCGGCTTGCAAACTGAGTGACATAGCCGATACGACCCACATTTTCTCGGATAAGGGTACCGTCAAAGAGATAGTTCTCCGGAGAGTGAATCAGTTCTGCCAAAGTGGTTTTGCCGCTTCCGTTGCTGCCAATCAAAGCACAGTGGCGACCTTCTTCCAGCGTAAAAGAAATTTTTTCATACAGGTCCTTTTGGGCAAAGCCATAAGAAAGATTTGTTGCTTTAATCATAGTCTATCCTCAGATTCTTTTGTAATTTCGTTACTCATAATACTGGTATTTCGTCTGGATTGCAAGCATTTGAAAAAAATCAAACTTTTTATACAGGCGGAATTTTGATATTGGCGGACAGACGAGCGATAGCTGGGAAACGGATTTGCCAGAACGGTATAGAGTGCGTTTTATTCAGCTGGTTCTGCAATGCCGATCAGATTTACATTCTGCCATGTGTAAAGATACTGAATGGATTGTGTAGTTGATTCATATTTATATAATTCGCATGGATCACTCCAGTTCGTATTCAATTTAACAAAAATAAAATACTGTTCGCCGTAATCAAAAATCTTAAAATCAATGATATCATGATCGATACTTTTTATAGTGATTTGAACAATATCAGAAAGTACCTGATCAGAGACAGCGTTTTTATCTGCATCATAGATGGTCACATTTTTTGCGTTATTAACCACTTTTCCGTTGACTATATTACTATAGACTCTGCTGCAGTCTACATAATATACAGTTGCTTCGTCCGCGGAAAAGGGTTTTGCTTTTCGGATGCGCCCATTTTCATAAACAATGGAATATTGGTATTCCCGCGAATCTCTCTCGACAGTAATAGTTTTGATGATGGGCGATGATAATGGGGCACAGCTGACGCTGCTCAGCATCAACAATACTGCAATCAATAGAATTAAAAATCGTTTCATCGTGAATCCTCCTTGTATGGTCATGGTATTATTCGTTGTATGGAACTGGGAAGAGCTCTTTTGTGCCACTATTATATACTGCTGCCATTCAATAATCAATAATTTTTTATTGAAATTCAATAAAAAATTATTATATAACAGAATTTCACTGATTTTAGATATGAATATTTGTATTATGGAAACAGTATAAAATGTGTACCATACATCATTTAGTCATTAGAAATAATCGAAATGTACAAAGGAGCACCTTTGATGATACAGAGAATCTGCACCTGATTCTGCTGCAATATCTCGACGATAACCTCCTCTTGTGATATACTAGCTATGTTTTCATAGGAGGGAGAGTTTTATATGGGCGAAGAGTCAGTGGAAAAGAAACATATTTGTGTGGGACTGTTGGCCCATGTGGACGCAGGAAAGACGACCCTCTCTGAAGGAATGCTGTATTTATCCGGAGCAGTACGCAAGATAGGGCGCGTGGATCACCGAGATGCCTTTTTGGATACATATGCACTGGAACGGCAGCGCGGCATTACAATTTTTTCAAAGCAGGCAGTATTTACGTTGGGCGAAACGGAAGTGACACTGCTGGATACACCTGGACATGTGGATTTTTCGGCGGAGATGGAGCGTACGCTTCAGGTGCTGGATTATGCGATTCTGCTCATCAGTGGAACAGATGGCGTGCAGGGGCATACACAGACCCTTTGGAATTTGCTGCATCGCCACAATATTCCCACCTTTATTTTTGTAAATAAAATGGATCTTGCTGGTGCGGATCACGATGCTGTTTTCATGCAGCTGCGTAAACGGTTTGGGGATGGCTGTGTGGATTTTTCCAAACGGGATGAATCGTTCAATGAAGCGGTTGCCATGACGGATGAAACCGTTTTGGAACGCTATTTGGACGGCGGCGAAGTGTATGATACAGATATAGTGAATGCAATTTCAAGCTGTGCGCTGACACCGTGCTGTTTTGGTTCTGCCCTGCAGATGGAGGGTGTGGAAGCATTTCTGAATGTGCTGGAACAATATATGCGCATGCCAACATATGGTAAAAAGTTTGGTGCCAAAGTATTTAAAATTGCACACGATGAGCAGGGCGGCAGATTAACGTATCTTAAGGTGACCGGCGGCATATTACATGTGAAGGATTTGCTGGAAGGAAGAGACGGCGACTGGCAGGAAAAAGTCAACCAGATTCGAATTTATTCCGGTGCAAAATTTCGGCCTGTTGATGAAGCGACAGCCGGAACTGTGTGTGCTGTAACGGGACTTTCTCGAACGAAGCCGGGCGACGGATTGGGCGTGGAGGAGATGTCGGATGCGCCTGTTTTGGAGCCTGTTTTGAATTATCGCCTGATTCTGCCGGATGGCTATGATGCACACACTATGCTGCAAAAACTACGGATTCTGGAAGAGGAAGATCCAACTCTGCGTGTGGTGTGGAATGAGCCACTGGGCGAAATCCATCTGCAGCTCATGGGGGAAGTCCAGCTGGAAGTGCTGACATATCTGATCCAAGAGCGGTTTGGTGTACATGTGACATTTGATACGGGTCATATTGTCTATAAAGAAACGATTGCTGCACCTGTCATTGGAATAGGACATTTTGAACCATTGCGTCATTATGCAGAAGTTCATATTTTGATCGAGCCCCTTGAGCGAGGCAGTGGTATTCACTGCGGTTCCGTGTGTGATACAGATACACTGGATTTGAATTGGCAGCGGCTGATTTTAACTCATTTGATGGAGAAACGCCATGTTGGTGTATTAACAGGCAGCATGCTGACAGATGTAAAATACACCCTTGTGACGGGACGTGCACATATGAAGCATACGGAAGGGGGAGATTTCCGACAAGCAACCTATCGTGCAGTGCGGCAAGGTCTGATGCAGGCAGAAAGCATTCTATTGGAGCCGTGGTATGAATTTCGTTTGGAGGTTCCACAAGAGAATTTGGGCCGTGCGATGAATGATATTCAGCGTATGGGCGGGGAATTTGGCAGCCCTGAATTAAGTGAAGACACGGCTGTATTGCTCGGTTCGGTCAGCGTTGCGGCGATCCGTGGATATTGGACAGAAGTGGCGGCATATACAAAGGGAAGAGGGAACCTGTTCTGCACACTGAAGGGATATGAGCAGTGCCACAATGCTGAAGAATTGATTACGGAAATAGGATATAATCCTGAACGTGACACGGAAAACCCTGCTGATTCGGTGTTTTGCACCCATAGTGCAGGGCGCATCGTGCCGTGGAGAGAAGTGCAGGAAAATGCGCATTGTGATTCGGATGTATTCAAAAAAAGAGAACAGCATACCGCGGCGGTATCATGCGCTGGCGGTGGGAGCATCATAGGCGATCAAGAATTGGAAGAGATTTTTGTGCGCACTTATGGTCCAATCAAAAATCGCGGCATGGATGCTTTGAGCCAGAGCCGAAATACAGTGGTGCGTCCTGCGTTGGATGATATTCACTATATTCATAAAGACGATGTGCTGATCGTCGATGGTTATAATATGATTTTTGCATGGGATGAGTTGAAAGTGATTGCTGCCGGGAATTTGGATGCGGCACGTGTGGCGCTGATTCACATGCTGTGCAATTATCAGGGTGTGCGAAACTGTCGTGTTGTGGTGGTATTTGATGCATACCGTGTAAAAGGCGGAGTGGCGGTGCAGGAACAAGATGCAGGCGTAGAAATTGTTTATACCAAGGAAGGAGAAACGGCGGATACGTATATCGAAAGGCTATCCTATGAGCTTGGAAAAACAAATCGTGTCAAAGTTGCCACAGGTGACGGATTAGAGCAGTTGATCGTTTTAGGGCATGGTGCGCAGCGGCTTTCTGCACGGGAGCTGAAATGGGAAGTGGAGCAGGTAGAGGCTCAGATTAGGGAATTTCTCAAACACCAGAAATAAAAGCTTGAACATTGCAGATATAGTGATTGCTGCTTCACACATGGAGCGTCTATAAAAAGCACTCCGCTTCATTAGCAGAGTGCTTTTTATAGCGAAAACAGGCTTTCTGTTTTGACCGATGCATATTCAGAATATAGCTGTAATTCGGCTTTTCTTATTTAAAAAAAGAGTTCAACGGCGATGACGGCAGCGAAAAATGCTGCAATATCAGCGATAATGGCTGCTGGAATTGTGTAGCGCGTTTTTGTAATCCCTGCTGCACCATAGTACACAGCAACAGTGTAAAATGTAGTTTCAGAGCAGCCCAGGGCAACTGCGGCAACACGGCCGATCGTGCTGTCTGCGCCGTGCTGTGCCATAAGTTCTGCACCGACAGCAAGCCCACCACTGCCGCTCAAAGGACGGATAAAGAGTAATGGGGTCACCTCAGGTGGGATGTTTAAAGCGTTCATAAGGGGAGAGAGTACAGAAGTTAGGCAATCCAATGCACCGGAAGCACGGAGCATGGAAACACCCGTTAAAAGTGCTACCAATGCCGGGACAATGTGGAACGTAAGATTCAGGCCATTTTCGGCACCCTGTACCAATGCTGTATAGACATCTGTCTTTTTGCGTAAGGCAAAAACAGTAACAAAGGCCAGTAAACAGGGAATCATATAAGATGTCATCTATTTTTCCTCCGCAGATGCTGAAAAATATAGGCTGAAAACAGGCCCGCAAATACAGAAAGAACGGATGAGAACCACACTGCCGGCAATATATCAAAGGGCTGCGCCGCACCACATGCTGCGCGTACACCGGCCACTGTGGCAGGAATCAGTTGAATGGATGCGGTATTGAGCACAATAAAGCGGCATAAACTATCGGATGCAATTCCGTTGCATCCTTTTGCCATGCGTTTTGCAGCCTGAATGCCCAAGGGAGTTGCAGCATTACCGATCCCCAGCAGATTTGCGGAAATATTGGCAGAAATTGCTGAAAGTGTGACAGGGTCTTTTGCAGCATCTGGGAACAGTTTTTTTAGAAAAGGGCGAAAGACTGCTGCCAGCTTTTTAGACAGCCCACTTTGATCCATGACTTCCAATACACCGCTCCACAAGCAAATTACACCGAGAAGACTGATGCATAATGTGATTGCATCATTTGCACCGTTTAGTGCCGCAGCGCTTACCTCATCCATTGTACCATTGTATATACCGAATATGACGGAAATTACAATCATTCCGGTAAAAATCCATGCCATAGCCATAAAACCACCTCTGAAAATTATAGTCAGAACAAGTGCTTTTTATGATAAATTATCGTTGACAAAAAGTTTTTTTCACAGGATGGTTGAAAATGGAGGTTCGCTATAGCAGCAGTGTTGAAAATCTCCTGAAAATATGTATTTGGCAGATGCGGATCTTGATGAGACACCGTTCGGAGATGCTGACACAGGATAGCATCAGTGAAAAGATGATGTGGGAATTCATTTGAGTGGAACAAAGGGGCGTTTCGGAGCATATGCTCCGAAACGCCCCTTTACCAATTTTATTTTGATTGAATGATGTCCAGCAATGAATCGTAAAAGGCTCCGTCATCTTTGACATGATAGCGGAATTTCGCCTTATCCAACGCAAAAACATAAGAAGCATCTTTTGTGGCGTAGAGTGCATAATTTGTGGCATCTTCAGGGTAAATCAAAATACCGTCTTTATCAAAAACAGCATCCTGCTGTATCATGTGGGCAGTAGAGTAAGACTTCAATACAGAAACTGCATCTTCAGGCAAAATGCCTTGGGGACAAGTAGACTCTGCATTTATTGAACCGTCTAAAATAGATGTAATTTTCTCTGTTGATGCATCGGAAAGCGCATCTTTCGATAAGATGGTATAAGTAAAATGCGTTTCATCCTTTTCACAATGTAGCGCGCGCATCATACCGGTGGGAGCATAAAAAGAAATTGCACCGACCAAAATAACACCGATCACAAGCAGTATATAATATCGTTTGTGTACCACTTCAATCGAAGCGTTTTTTGTGCGCATATGGAATCCGTCCAAAATATTAGGTTGTGGAGTAGAGTCATGCGTGGGGAATGAGGATCGTCTGTCTTCCATGGAGCACTCTCCTTGTCGTTAGCGGGACTTTAAAACCGCATCGTATAGTTCGTTTTTGGCAAGACCGGTGTCGGCAGAAACCTGGCGTACAGCTTCTTTTGTTTTTAGCCCTTTTTCCTCTTGCAGCCGGGCAACCAGTGCGATTGCATCTTCTAATGTAATGGAAACATCATCGCTTTCAGAAGCACCTTCAATGACGAGGACAAACTCCCCTTTTGGGGAAATTTGCTGAAAATGCGCAAGAGCCTCACCTAAAGTCATCCGCAGTGTTTCTTCGTGGAGCTTTGTAATTTCCCGGGAAAGGGAAACCCGACGATCTTCACCAAAAGCTGCACACAAATCTTGTAATGTGGACAAAAGCTTATGCGGCGCTTCGTAGAAAATCATGGTACGCTTTTCGCTGGCAAGGGATGCCAAATGTTCTTTGCGAGAACGTTTATTTACAGAAAGAAAACCTTCAAAGGTAAAGCGCCCTGTAGGCAGAGCGGAAACCGCCAAAGCTGAAATCAATGCGCAGCAGCCGGGAATCGAGTAGACAGGGATATGATGTTCTGCACAAAGCCGTACAATATCTTCACCAGGATCGCTGATTGCAGGTGTACCTGCATCCGTGACCAAAGCGCAGTTTTCACCTGCCAAAAGGCGCTGCACGATTTGCTGACCTGCGGATACGTGATTGTGTTCATGGTAGCTCAGCAGGGGCTTTTTGATTTCAAAATGATTCATCAGTTTCATGGAAACGCGGGTGTCTTCAGCGGCAATAAAATCAGCTTGGGAGAGAATTTCTAAAGCACGTGGAGAAATATCGTTTAAGTTGCCAATGGGTGTGGCTACCAGATACAGTGTACCACTCATGTATTATTGCCTGCCTTTCGTTCATTCCTAAAATTGATTCGGTCCATATCGGCGGTTTCGCTGCCATTGCTTCCGTAAATAACCAGGGGGGATTCATAAATAAGACCGGCTTTTCCGCCGCGACGACCTTCGAGAAGAAGAAGGATTGGGGGTGTTCCTACCTTCTTTTCTACAAAACGGATCCGTTTTGGTTCAATACCGTTTTTTCTCATGGCACAGATCAGATCTGTCAATCGTTCCGGACGGAAGACGAGAGAGAAAGTTCCGCCCCAACGCAGAAGATAAGCTGCTGCTGCGCAGACATCTTCAATGGTGCATGTTGTTTCTTCACGGGCAGCCAAGCGAATACTGCCGACGGCTTTTCCACCGCTGTCCTGCTTAAAATACGGTGGATTGGATACAACAAGATCCATTTCTCCGGCAGGCAATACCCCTTTGAGCGCACGAAGATCTGCGTGGTGGAGCAGCATTTTTTCTTCCAGATGATTCTCTTTAATATTGCGTTGCGCCATGGCAGCAGAAGCATCCTGCAATTCAACATTGTGTACAATGATATCATGCCGCTGATTAAGCAGCAGAAGACCAAGCAGACCGATACCGGCACCAAGATCACAGATGCGCATATTTTTGCGCAAACGAGGTGCGGCGAAGTCTGAAAGAAGAAAAGAATCTGTTCCGGGTTTGACTAAATCATCGCTAAAAAAAAGGTGGTAGCCACTGGGATATAATGTGTCGCAGTATTCCATGGATACTGTCTCCGTTTCATAAAGATATTTATATAGTATAGCAAAATAGTACAAAGAAGACAAGGATATACACAAAAGAAAAAGTGCCGCAGGCATGACCTGCGGCACTCTGCTGATTAAGAAATTAGTCAGCGGGATGAATTGCATCATTGGGGCAGGAATCGCAGCAAGCGCCGCAATCCATGCAAGTATCGGGGTTGATCTCGAAATGATCGTCACCCTGAGAAATAGCGCCAGCGGGGCAAGCGTCAACGCAAGCGCCGCAGCTGATGCAAGCATCGTTAATTGCATATGCCATTGTAATGTACCTCCATATTTCAATTATGTAATTTCATTATACTGAGAATGAAAAAAAAAGCAAGTAAAATCGGAAAACAAAAGGAATAAAAATTATAAAAATACAGATGCTGTCCTTTGTTATGGCATATTTGCTGGAACAGTTTGTTTGTGGAGAGGAGCCGAATGAGGGACATGATTGCAAAAAATATTGGTCAAAGAAAGTCAAAAATACTATTGACAAATGGCGGGACTGTGGTATACTAAAGACAAGGTCAAAGAAAGTCAAAGTCAAATGCGGAATAAAAAGAGAAAGCAGAGTAACATTGATCTGCTGTAGAAATAGAAAAGAGGGAACGAACGATGGGGATTTCAGATTTAATTGCAGGATTTATCCAGCAGGAGCTGGATGCTGCGGATGATGGAATGGTAGAGCTGCAGCGAGGTGATTTGGCACAAAAATTCAATTGCGTGCCAAGCCAGATCAACTATGTGATGTCTACACGTTTTTCACCTGAGCATGGCTATATCGTGGAAAGCCGAAGAGGTGGAAACGGATATATCCGCATTACACGTGTACGGATCGACCGCAAAACCCTTTTGATGCAGGTGATTAATTCTATAGGTGATACGTTAGATGCGCAAAGTGCAAAGGCGATTACCTCAAATCTTGCTGACAGCGGTGCAATTGAGCCAGGGACAGCAAAACTGCTTTTAGCAGCAATCAGTGAAAACGCATTGAGAGATATACCTAAAGAATTGCGCAATATTGTGCGAGCCAGTATTTTTAAGCAAGTTATGATTTATGCAATTTAAAAAATAACAAACAATATAATGGATTTTAGACTTGAAGGAGGTCTGCTTTATGATGTGTGAACATTGTGGTAAGAAGGAAGCAACATTTTATTATAAGACAAACGTTAACGGTACTGTGAATGAACAGCATCTGTGCCATGACTGCGCGAAAGAACTGGGTTATCTGAATGATATGAAAACGCATTTTGCCAACTTTGATCGGTTCAATAAAGGACTTTTGGCAGACTTTGACGACTTCTTTGCACCGATGCCGGCATTGGCAGGAAACTTTTTTGAGCCGTTTGACCGTATCTTTGGCGATGTTGACCGCATGTTTCCCAAACTGGACGCTTTTGCGGCGGAAATGCCGGGGTGTGCAACAAAACACGAGGAGCGGCAGGTGCAAAATGATTTGGTATCGGATGAGGAGCATTGCAAGCTGAATCAGGAGCGCCGAATCAATGCACTGCGCTGCGAAATGCAGGATGCAATTAAAACAGAAAATTTTGAACGTGCGGCGGCTTTGCGTGATGAAATTCGCGGATTAGAAAACAGAGGTTAAATGAAGTTAAACGAATATGAAATAGCAAGACGATAAGGAGGTTATGCTTTATGGATGAAAATAGATTTTCCCAACGTGCACAAAAAGCACTGGAATTGGCAGAGCAGTCTGCCAGTGAATTGGGGCATAGTTATATTGGTAGCGAACATTTGCTGTTGGGTTTGCTGCGTGAGGAAGAAGGCATTGCGCATCGTGTGCTGACTGAACAGGGATTAAGCGAGTCGATGGTGCGCCAGATTTTGGTGAACAGTGTGGGGCGCGGTGTGGCAGGCGTAAGTCCTAAGCAAGGATTAACGCCCAGAGCAAAGCGTGCTATTCAGAGTGCGATGGAAGAATCCATGCGTGGTGGCTTTGGATATGTTGGTACAGAGCATTTGCTTGTAGGTTTGCTGCGGGATAACCGCAGCATGGCGATGCGTATTTTGAATGCGGCGGGCTTGAGTGCACGAGATATTTTTGATGCCGTACAGCGGAAGCTGCAGGAAGCACCGAATGCAAAGCAGAATGTACGTGCTGGTGAGGCAAAAGAAGATGCTGTGGACAATGTGCTGAAGGAGTTTACAAGAGATTTAACAGAAGCGGCACGCCTTGAAAAGCTTGATCCTGTTATTGGACGTGATGAAGAAATTCAGCGTGTGGTTCAGATTCTCTCGCGCCGTACCAAGAACAATCCTGTTTTGATCGGCGAGCCGGGTGTTGGCAAAACTGCGATTGCGGAGGGGCTGGCACAAAGAATTGTAGCGGCGGATGTTCCTGAAGAATTGCTGGATAAAAAAATTCTATCATTGGATTTATCAGGGATGATTGCTGGCACAAAGTATCGCGGTGAATTTGAAGAGCGTATCAAAAAGGCGCTGGATGAAGTGAAGGCCGACGGACAGATCATCCTATTTATTGATGAGCTGCACACCATTGTCGGTGCCGGCAGCGCAGAAGGTGCCATGGATGCAGCCAATATTATCAAGCCTGCATTGGGGCGCGGGGAGATTCGCGTCATTGGTGCAACGACTTTGAATGAGTATCGCAAATATATTGAAAAGGATGCGGCTTTGGAGCGTCGTTTTCAGCCGGTCACCGTGGGTGAACCTGCGGCGGATGCCTGCCTTGAAATTTTAAAGGGGCTGCGTGATAAATATGAGGCGCACCATCGCTTGACTATTACAGACAGTGCACTGGAGGCTGCGGTGCAGTTGTCCAGACGGTATATCAATGACCGGTTCCTGCCGGATAAAGCCATTGATCTGATGGATGAGGCAGCATCGCGTGTTCGTATGAAAAACGGGAATGCTTCTCCTGATTTAAAGGCACTGGAAGAAAAAATTTCTGCACTGCGCCGTGAAAAGGAAGAGGCGGTTTCTGCGCAGGACTTTGAAAAAGCCGCACAGATTCGTGATATTGAACAAAACTATGAAAAACAGATGGAAATTGAGCGCGATACTTGGCACAAAAAAGTAGCGGCAGAGCACGGGGAAGTGACTGAAGAAGATATCGCCGCTGTGGTTTCTGAGTGGACCGGTGTGCCGGTAACACGTTTGACAGAAGATGAGGGCAAGAAACTGCTTCGTATGGAGGATACGCTGCATCAGCGTGTTGTAGGTCAGGAAGAGGCTGTTCGTGCCATTTCTCGTGCCATTCGCCGTGGGCGTGTGGGATTGAAAGATCCAAAGCGTCCCATTGGTTCGTTCTTGTTCCTCGGTCCTACCGGCGTGGGTAAGACAGAATTGTGCAAAGCGCTGGCTGAAGCCATGTTCGGAGATGAGAATGCTATGGTGCGTTTGGATATGTCCGAATATATGGAACGTCATACAGTGTCTAAACTGATTGGTTCTCCTCCCGGATATGTGGGACATGAAGAGGGCGGACAGCTGACAGAGAAAGTGCGCAGACGTCCTTATAGTGTAGTGCTGTTTGATGAAATTGAAAAAGCCCATGAAGATGTGTGGAATTTGCTGCTGCAGATCATGGATGATGGAGAGCTGACAGATTCGCAGGGACGCAGAGTAGATTTTCGCAATACGATTATCGTAATGACATCTAATGTTGGTGCGAAGAATATCACAGCACAAGGGAATCCTCTTGGATTTGCTGCGGAAGAAGATGAGGCACAGCGCGAAGAAGATTCTTTTGCAGCAGTGAAGGAGGCTGTTACAGCTGAACTGAAACGCACTTTCCGTCCGGAGTTCTTGAATCGTATTGATGAAACGATTATCTTCCATCCGTTGACGCAGGAGGATATAGAAGAAATTGCGCGTAAGCTCCTGGCAATCACCGCAGAGCGCGTCGAAGGGCTGGGCATTAAGATGACAGTGTGTGATGAGGCAGTTCAATTTGTGGCGAAGGAGGGATTTGATCCTGTTTATGGTGCACGTCCTCTACGCCGTGCAATCCAAAGCAACGTAGAAGATGCCGTGGCAGAAAAGTTACTTGAAGGTGCGATTTCGGAAGGCGATCAGATTAGAGTCGATGTAGACAATAATCAGATTACAATTGCAAAAAGCGAATAAAACACGTTTTATTTAAAATCCGCCCAAGATTACAATTCTGGGCGGATTTTTCTTTTTACAGAAATGAATAGTTGTATTTTTTTGAAATTACACCTATAATAATACTATTCAGCAAAAACATTTCTATGGTATATTATCTGTAATGGATTACAAAAAGAAAGAGAGGAACATCTGTGAAAATCAACTTTAATGCTGGTAGCTTTGGCAATGAGGGTTCCCCCTTTGGTGGAAGCAATTTTGGTGGCAGCGGTCCGTTTGGGTTTGACTTCGGAGGTCAATATGGAGGAGAGGAGTATCAGAGCCAGCCAAGCAGAGAGCCACGTCCGGTAAAGAGTATTAAGTCTCCTGTAAAGCGTACATTGGTGAATTTGCTCACAACGATTCTTTTTGGTGCAGTTTATTTTTATGTTGTATTGCCTCCAATCAATTTAAAAGCACCGGAATTTTATTCTTTTGTATTTTTGCTTTGTGCAGTATATTGCGTCATGGCAGTGTTGACAACAGGATTTCAAGCTAATACATTGAAGGAGTATTTTGGGTTTATAAAAAAGCAATGCAAAATTCCGTTCTTCATTGTAGCTGCATTGCTCGTAATTGCAATTATAGGCAGTATCATGTCCACGGTAATTTTCCGCGCGAGCTCTTATGAAAAGCTGTTGCCAATCGAAACTGGTAACTTTGCGGAAGAAGTGGATCAGCTGACTTTTGATGAGATTCCTGTATTGGATCGTGCAAGTGCTACACGTCTTGGCAACCGTAAGCTGGGCGAGCTGAGTGATATGGTCAGCCAGTTTGAAGTGGAAGATGATTATACGCAAATCAACTATCAGGGGAAGCCCGTTCGTGTCACCGGATTGATGTATGGCGACTGGATCAAGTGGTTTAACAACCGCAGCAACGGTCTGCCGGCCTATATGATGATTGATATGACAACGCAGGAAGTGACCGTAAAGCGTTTGGAAGAGGGAATTAAATATACGACTGCTGAACACTTTAACCGTAATTTGGTACGCCATCTGCGTTTTCAGTATCCCACCTATATGTTTGCGGAGCCCTATTTTGAAATTAATGAGGAGGGTGAGCCCTATTGGGTTTGCGGTCGTGTAGATAAAACGATCGGTCTTTTTGGCGGTGTGGATATTTGCGGTGCTGTACTTGTCAACGCAGTAACCGGTGAGAGCCAGTATTATGATGTGGCAGATATTCCTACCTGGGTGGATCATGTGTACAATGCAGAGCTGATTATGCAGCAGTATAATTACTATGGTCAATATCACAACGGCTTTATTAACTCCATTTTGGGGCAGCGTGACGTTACCGTAACCACACAGGGTTATAACTATATCGCGCAGAATGGTGACGTATATATGTACAGCGGTGTTACTTCTGCGGGTACGGATGCCTCTAATGTTGGGTTTATATTGAGTAATCAGAGAACCAAAGAAACCAGATACTATCCCTGTGCCGGTGCGGATGAAAATTCTGCAATGTCCAGTGCAGAGGGTATTTTGCAGCAGATGCGCTATACAGCAACATTCCCATTGCTGCTGAATATTTCCGGCGAGCCCACATATTTCATGGCAATGAAAGATAACGCAGGTTTGGTCAAGCAGTATGCCATGGTTAATGTGCAGGAGTATCAGATGGTAGCAACGGGTACGACACCTCAGGCTTGCGAAGCAGCCTATGTTGAGCTGTTGATCGAGAGCGATACCATCAGCTCTGAAATGGGGCAGAATATGATCAACAAGAATCAGGTTGAGGGCAAGATTGCGGAGATCCGGACTGCGGTTTTGGAAGGAAACACATATTATTTCCTGCGTTTGGATGGTGATAGTGCATTCTATAGTATTTCTGCCGCAGAGTGCACAGATGTTGTTATCATGAATGTCGGTGATGCTGTTACAATCAGTTATGCACCCTCTACAACAGGCTCTATTCTGGATGCCTACAGTGCATCTTGGACAGATAAAAAGTCTGATAATCATTGGGAGGCACCTGTAGACACTAACCAAGAAACAAAGGGCGAATCCGATGCATCTATGGAAACAACTGCTGAAGAATAAAATAGGACGGCAGTCATAAGCAGTGCTCTGAAAACAATAATAGAGCGTATCGATTTTTCGATACGCTCTATTATTTTGGTGAATTCTTTTAAAATAAATTTCTTAATGAAATGTGCATTGATGAGAAATGCTCAAGCGTTTAAAAGCATGGAAAGCACTGTGGCAAAAGTACTCATCCGAAAATAGTGCTTGACAGAATCGGATGCATATGCTATTCTTTAATTAGTTAGTTATAGCTAACCTCAAAAAGGCTCCAATCAGGGGCCTCACCTAATCCCCTGTGGTTAGCTATAACTAACTATAAGAGCGGTGACATGGTAGCACTTCATTTGGCTGTAATGACAAGGTGCTTCTTTCAGTACAATTGAAAAGTAAAAGTATTTTCGGTGTTCGAAGTGCAGAAACAACATAGATGGAGTCCCATAGCAGCATGATATAAAGGTTACAAATTTTGCTGATAAAGGGGACTTGCGTCCGGAGTTAATTTATATCGTTGTTAGCATCATTGGCTGCTTAAGGTCAAATAAATTAATAAAAAGGAAGGATATTACTTATGAAAGTAGCAATTGTATATTGGAGTGGAACAGGCAATACAGAGGCCATGGCAAAGGCTGTTGCACAGGGTGTCAGAAGTTCGGGGGGAGAGGCTGAGTTGATGGTGCCTGGTGAATTCAGTGCAGAAAAGGCTGCGGGGTTTGATGCGTTTGCTTTTGGTTGTCCTTCGATGGGGGCAGAGGAGCTTGAAGAGGTGGAGTTTGCACCTATGTGGGACACTGTAAGTGGGTCCTTGGATGGTAAAAAAGTTGTTCTTTTTG
>JAHHSM010000035.1 GCA_020025175.1 Oscillospiraceae bacterium
CCAGTGCTGCCTGAGACAGTTTCTTCTCGGTTCTGGCCTCTTTCAGATGGTTTTTCAGAATTAAAGCATCATCCATGGTTCTACAGCCTTTTATATAAAATATCCGATAAGAAGAATCAATGAAGTAAGCCCCCAAATTGCTCCAATAAACTTCATAGATCTATTCTTCAGACGAAATCCCTTGTAAAGATACTGTCCACAGAGAATCGAACAAAAAACCGAGTAAATATCCTGATAGGGTTGATCTAAATACACTTTAATTCCCATGATAATCAGGCAGAGAACGAGGCCAACAATCAGTCCCACATGATTGCTTCTTAGCATAATATCAACTTCCATTTCATCTAACTTATTATGCTTCTTGTTCCGTGCTTTTTTTAAAACTTCGTCTTTATTCATAACTGATGCTCCTTCCTAGATTAGCCAAGTTTACTTTGCAATATTATGGTAGCACAGCCAAGTTTACTTGTCAATAATAATTGCAAAGTTTTATTGGTAATATAAAAACTCAAGCAAGGTATTGACGTCCACGCATAGAAAGAAAGGCTTCCTGCAAACCTGTCTCGGTCATGTTTTGTAGATGGTTTCCACATATTGGTCCCTCCTTAAATAGAATGACATCCGCCAATTTTCCTAAAAACATGAAATCCGCTCCATATGACCAATGAAAGAACTTTAGTTTCCACCATTGTATCACAGCAACTGCTGTATAGTTTCTCTGCCCGATTTCAATATGGAATCGGGCTTTTCTGTGCTTAACTCTATATTATTTTTTATTGAATTGCATGATTTTACAGATGCCTGCAAAAATGGTGATGTAATCACTATTTTTGAGATCGGCTATTGAAGCTTCATGATTCTGCAATTCGTAAAAAGCAGCAACTGCAAAAGTAGTTGCTGCTTTGTATGATGACAGAGTTTTATAGTGGGTCATTGGAGATATGCCAAGATTCTTCTGCCATCAAGAAACCGTACACATACAAAAATTAGAATTTGCATGATACATGATAAAAAAGTAAACGCATATTGCGCAAAAAGAAAAATTTTAAAATCATAAGAACGATTTCATATATTTCATCTGAACTGTCGTCTATATAGGTGAAGAGCCTTTTAAACCAAGTTGAAAGGAAGAATGCAAGTGAACGATTCAGAAATCATTGAGCTATATTTTCAGCGTGATGAATCAGCAATCGAAAAAACAGATGCTGAGTATGGGTGCTTTTGCCGAATGATTGCCTTGAATATTTTATCAATTCAAGAGGATGCCGAAGAATGCATCAATGATACATATCTGCGAGCATGGAATTTGATTCCTCCCCAGAAGCCTGATTGTTTCAAAATATGGCTTGGAAAAGTTGTTCGCAATATTTCTTTAGATCTATGGCGAAAAAATCATAGACAAAAAAGATATGCCGGAATTGAGCTGCTATTTGATGAACTTGAAGAATGCATTCCATCTCAGGCAAATCCAGATTCCGAAATTGAAAAGATAGAGTTGATAGACTTTCTGAATAAATGGCTTGCAAGTCTATCGAAAAACGATCGAATTCTTTTTATGCGTCGATACTGGAATGGTGAAGCGTTGAAAGATTTGGCTGACCTATATCACATTTCTCCGGCCAATCTTGCAAATCGATTGTATTATCTCCGCAAAAAATTAAAAGCAGCACTGGTAAAGGAGGGTATTACATTATGAAAGATAAGAGAACCGAAAAGCTATATGACAGCTTGACCAATGTAGACAATCAATTCATCCAGGAGATATCTGAACTTCCTGAAATCAAATCGAAAAGGGCATCTGTGTGGAAGAGATGGGGCACACTGACCGCTTGCTTATGTTTGCTCATAGCAGGTGTTTGTATTTCTGGTATCCTACCTGCACCTTCAGATAGTGATACTCAAGCGGCTCTCATTAGGGAACCCGGTGATATTCAGAGTGAAGGTACCAAACCTTCCAAGCGAATTTCAATCAGTTTAAATAATATTACTTTCAACGAACTTTCGGATATGCAGGTCGACGCTTCCCGACTGTGGCGTGATCCTGATTTATATGAGGAAGTTTTTTGGGACGAAAATGCAGTGAAAGAATATTATGGGAAAGACCTTGTCCCTGCTTATATTCCTGATGGACTGCTTCCGGGACACGGAAATGGAACGGGACACGCTTATATTCAAAAGTCGGATGGCAAGGTCATAGAGGATGAGATGTGGCTTAATTTTTACCACGCCTACAATGACGATGGAAATCCAAAGCAGACGGAAGATGTATCTGCGTATAAAGGCCTTCAGCTTCACGCATCCAGATTGGGCATCCTCAGCTGCTGCCTGTATATTCTTCCAGAAAATGAGGTGAAGACATCTGATATTGGAGGAATCTCCGTTACATTCGGTTATCGCCCCATGCCCTATGGTCCTTATGATGCTGAAACCCATGAGCCTTCCGGCTTTTACGACCTTTATGTTGCAGAGTTTGAGTTTGAAGGAATTGATTATCGGATTGTAGCAGAGCAAATGGAACGAAATGAGCTTGTAAAAGTCGTATCGTCTATCATTTTTGGAGAAAAAGAAATCATTGTTCAGGATTAAAGAGCCTGTAAATTGAGAAAGGCGGCAGAGACTGCAATCTCTGCCGCCTACACTCATGCGTAAATAAATTCTGTGTTTACAATTTTCCTGACAACGTTATATCATGGAGTCTATCTTCCAATGCGGTGCCGTCGTCCTTGATCAAATAAAGGTCGGCGATATATTTTTCAAATTGATTTCCGGTGACAGATTTATTTGGTCTGCGTCGTTTTACAGGTGAAAGGAGTGATGCCAATGAAAGATCAGCGGGCAGAGTATTTGGTTCGCCAATACTCCGATACGATTATCCGAATCGGCTACACATGGCTTGGCAATCTGGATGACGCCAAAGATATCTGCCAAATAACCCTTTTAAAGCTGCTGCAAAATGACCGTTCTTTTGAAAACAGTACGCAGGAACGTGCCTGGATTATCCGCGTAGCCATGAACACCTGTAAAGATTGGAAGAAAAGTGCATGGTTTCGGCACAATGTCTATTTGGAGGAGCTGCCAGAGCTTCATACCGAAACAGATCCAGGTGCCGACAGCCTGTTGGAAACTGTAAATCGGCTTCCTGCCAAATACCGGCAGGTCATTTATATGCACTATTACGAGGGCTATCAGGTCAAGGAAATCGCAGCACTTTTGGGGCGGTCACCAACCTTGATCAGCACCCATCTCAGCAGGGCCAGAAAACAATTAAAAAATATGTTAGGAGATGATTGATTTGAAGAACGAATACCAAAACAGTCTTGATCAGTTAAAACTGACAGAAGAAAGCAAAACGCAGCTGATTCAGGCGCTGAAAACAGCAGACTGCACCCAAACGCACCCCCATCCCAAAAAGTGGAAACTGCCTCTGGCAGCAGCCGCAGCAATCGTCTGCCTGATGACTGTAACGCCTCTGGCTGTAAAGATGCTTTCACCGGTCATTGCGGACCACTATCAAAACAGCCCAGGCTATCAGCAGAGCATGGTGGAGCTGGGAGATTCTATCACCAAACACGGCTGGACGCTGACAATGACAGACGCTGTCATAGATAATTACAATATCAGCATTGGATTCCAGCTGGATGCCCCACAGGGTACGGTGCTGGACTGTGCTGACGGATACCAGCTTGAACAGTGGGATCTGAATATTTCAGATTTTGAGCATGGATATTCTGTAACGTACAGACAGATAGAAGACCCCGATCCCAACGACAATTCTATCCAGTTTATGATAGAATCTCAATATGTTATGAGAGAGGGTGACAGCCTACAGGGGAAAACACTGAGTCTCCGTCTGGGCGGTCTTTTTCATACAGGTGAATGGAACGAAACGGATGCGCGATTTGAACGTATCTTTGATTGCGACCATACTTGGAAATTCTCCACGAAGATTGATCTCCCTGCAAAAAAAATCTCTCTAGAGCCAAATGTCACAGTCCATACTCTGGATGTGGATGCCACGCTGACCCATGCGGAAATCACTCCCTTCGGTGTCTATGTCTATATCGAAGGTGACAGCCTAAAAGGACACCACAGCTGGGTGCCCAAAAATGCACCGGATGGCTGGTACGGCTGCATTGAGTACCAGGAGATCGTTCTGCACATGAAGGACGGAACATCTTTACCGCTGCCAGGCGATACCGGCAACGCAGCGGGCAGCGGCTGCAGCGGCGGTACGGATTCTTCGGAAACAGGTTATCTCCACATTGCAAGACGTGCAGAGAATCTGATCGACGTGGATCAGGTGGACTCCATCTCTATCTGCGGCGTGACCATTCCAGTTAAGTAATCAACTGTTCAATAGATCCGGGTTAATCAAATAGATTTCCCATTGATCAGAATTTTCATAAAAAACAAGCCAAAGGCAATCAACGTAACAAGTTGGTTGCTTCTGGCTTGTCTGCTTTTCAAAAGCACGAAAGGAGCTAATCGCCATGCCACAAAAAAAGCCATGGATTCTGAATGAACTTCTGCTTTTATAGAGAACACATAGATTCCGGACCACAGGGCGAGATGTAGAAACCCTACCTGCCGAACTCGGTGTTATTTGTGGATGGAGCATACCTTGAGCTGATAAAAGGAAAAGCGGCGTGACTAAAGTCACGCCGCTTTTTAGGAAAAACAGATTATTGCATTTTGAATTTTACCGTCTTGCAACCCCACACTTCTGCTGCTTTCGACTATTTTGGGAAGTCTCTTATCTTTCCATTTAGTCGCCTTCTGTAGGTTCTTCAGGTGCACCCGGATCTATTGGTACATTTGGATCCACAGGCACATTCGGATCTACAGGTACATTCGGGTCCACAGGCACATTCGGGTCCACAGGCACATTCGGATCTACGGGCACATTCGGATCTACGGGTTCCTGCGGGTCTACGACCGGAGGAGTAATCGCCGTTTTATGAATCTGGCATTTTTTAGATACAACCGTTCCATCTTCTTTCACGCTTTCCTTCATAAGCGCAGCAAGATGATACTGTTCATCTTTGCAGTTTCCAGCAGCTGCCGCACCTTCGCGGATATAATCCACCGCAGATTTCTGCACAACATGATCTGCAGGACAGAACTCTGTTGCCACAGCATTTCCTTCGGTACACCACTGGACCGGCACATGACAGCTGCATGTTTCTGTTGGTGCAGTTCCTGAGACAACCTCCACTCGCTGCACACGACTACCTCGTACATCCAACGAGCACAGTTCAGAAGCCAACTTTCCACAATCCATACATACTGAAACCGTTGTCAAGCCGCTGCTTACAGTATCAAAGTTCTTATTGGGTAAATTTGCATGAACTTTGCTCATAACCTTCTTAAAAAGCTGTGCAGACGGGTTGCCGCGTGCATTAATTTTAACGTTCACTTCATATCCAGTCCAAACTGCTGCGGTATAATACGGTGTGTAACCAACAAAATAGCGATCATAGTTATCTGTTGTTGTACCGGTCTTACCTGCTACTGTCATGCCAGAGAAATTTGCACTGCCGCCGGTACCAGCTGTCACAACATGACGGAGGTATTGGTTCATAAAATATGCTGTGCTTTCCTTCATAGCCGCCCAGGAGTCCGATTCATTATCCAAAATCACTTTTCCATCTTTGTCAGTGATTTTAGTATAAGTGCGCGGCTCAGTATAAATACCTTTATTTGCGAACGTCGCAAATGCCGCTGCCATTTCTACTGTGCTGACACCACGCGTCAAACCACCCAAGCCAAGGGAAGCTGAGTTCATATCGTTTCTTGAAGGATTCTGTACCTCAGAAACCAAAGAATTAAAGCCAAGCTTTTTCGTCATATAATCAAAAGATTCCTGTACACCCAGCTGCTCTACCACTCGAACGGCACAGGGATTCAGAGAATTTGTAATTGCGTAATCTACACTTACCAAGCCGTCATAGTACGGATGGGAGTTCACAGGCCATGCTCTGCCATTCAGCGTGCGTACAGGCGCATCGTCAATGACCGATGCAGGTGTAATGACGCCGGCATCCAAAGCAGGTGCGTATACAGCGATCGGCTTGATCGCACTGCCGCACTGCCGTTTTGCGGTTGCATAATTGAATAAGCGGCTGCCGGTTTTTTCGCCAATATCACCTGCCATCGCTACAATATTACCTGTATAAGGATCAATGATCGTAATCGCAGATTTCATATTGTAACCTTTAGAGGTATACGGCAGATTTTCTCGATTAGAATAAACTTCGTCTACAGATTTCTGAACATCCAGTTTTTGTGTGCAGTAAATATTTAATCCACCATAATAAACCATCTGTTCGGCAACTGTTTTTGTATACCCTTTTTCTGTCTGCAAATCCGAAATCACATCATTGATCAGCTGATCTACAAACCAGGAATAATACTGGGAATCGTCATCTTCGTCTTTACCTGTGGTGAATACCAATTCCTGCGCCTTTGCCTCTTGATATTCCCCTTCTGTGATATGTCCCTGATCGTACATTTCGTAAAGAATAGTATCTTTCCGGTTTAATGTCCGCTCAAGTGCTTTATCACTGCCATAAGGGTTGTACATGGAGGGATTGTTGGTAATACCAATCAGTGTTGCACATTCTGCAATCGTCAAATCAGAAACATCTTTTCCAAAATATTCCTTTGCTGCCGTTTTCACACCGGTACAGCCGTGGCCCAAATAGATATTATTGAGATATAACTCCATAATCTCTTCCTTGGAATAGTTTTTCTCAAATTCAAGGGCGCGGAAAATTTCGTTGATCTTTCTTTTGACCGTTCCCTCACGCTCACCTGTCACATTTTTTATCGTCTGCTGGGTCAATGTACTTCCACCAAAGCTGCTGTCAAACCCTACAAAAAGATTGGCAACAGCCTTCGCTGTACGCAGCCAGTCTACACCGTGATGCTGATAAAAACGTCTGTCTTCAATCGCAACAGCTGCCTTCTCCAAATAAGGCGGCAATGTTTCATAATCCGCCCAAATACTGTTATTTCCACCATGCAGCGTTTCAAGCTCTTCCCATTGCCCCTGGTCGTTTTGATAAAAAACAATCGAACTCTGTGACATTGAAATTTCCGAAATATCTACATGTGCATTTGGAATAATGCAAGTTGCCAAATAAACACAAAAAATACCGGTAAAAATCACACCCGTGCATAAGCAGGTTAAGAGTATAGTCTTAATGACAAATCCTGCTGACACTCCCCTGCTTTTTTGGGGTGAATGTCTGCGTTGACGCGGTTGCGCATTTTGATGGTTCCTGCCCTGTTCCCGATGCCGGGAACGATTTTGTTCATCCACGCAGAAAACCTCCTTTTCATAGTGTCTGGGAGTTTTTTAATAGTATAAAACAACTCCATTGTACGATAATATAGTATAGTATATCATAGTCTGTCAATCCTATCCACAGTATAAGGTCATTTGTATTTTATTTAAACACTATTATTGCAATAAAGGCAAAATTTCACTCTTGCTTTTTTTGCAAACAACCAGTACAATACAATCAGATTAAAAAACAATCCCAAAGGAGATCAAAGCCATGAGTGAAGAGTTTGGTCCTGAGTTTCTGACTGTTACCGACGAAGAGGGTAACGAGATTATTCTTGAATTCGTTGATACCTTAGAGCACAACGGGCAAACCTATACCGCATTTTTTCCCGCAGTTGAAGAAGGTGCAAACGAAGATGACGCAGATTACGGTCTGATCATTTTAAAAACCATCGTGGTAGACGGCGAGGAGCTCCTTTCCACATTGGACAGCGATGAAGAGTTGGAGGAAGTTTATGAGCTGTTTGCAGAACAGCTTTATGATGACGAAGAAGAATAATTTTTTCCAAATCTTGATAGCATCGCCTAAATTCGATTGCCGGCATGAATTTTTCATGCTATGGTAATACCATTCCCTGCATGGTATGTGATGAGTTTTCTATAAACCCACATTTTCGTTATACGGGATGCCGGACTCAGCAATCTGTTTTGCAGACCTCCCGCCTGCCGTTGCGGGCCGGACGATGGGAGCAGTGATGAACGCTGGAGGCAACCCACCTGAACCTTTGGTGCAGGTTTATAACGGGCTCTCATGTCCATGCAGGGATTATTTTATCTATCAATCGTCAGATCAATTGGATCTGACGATTTTTTTGCAACCCCCCCTTTTCTATTTTCCCCTTGCGAAACAGTGCAGATTCTATTATAATGTACAAGTATTTTTATACGCAGAAATTTACTCTGCATATCGCTGATCAATTGAGAGGAATGAAACACATGAGCGCATCTAAAGAAAAACGAACACAAAATACTGAGGATCGTAGTTTCTATGTCAAAGTTATTGTGGCAGTAATTGTCTTTGCAATTATTTTTGCCGTTTGCTTTTTATACAGCAACGATAACATTCGCAAAAATATGACTGCCGTCACCATAGATGGCGAAAAATTTACCGCAACTGAATTGGACTATTATTATAATACCGCTATCAACCAGTATGGTTCTTATTTGAGTTATCTTGGCGTTGATCCCAATAAGGATCTGGACTCTCAGAAATATTCCGACAAGCAAACTTGGGGCGACTTTTTCCGTGCGGAAGCTGTTGCTTCTCTGACCCAGACTGCAACCATGTATCATGATGCAATGGAAAACGGCTATACCATTGATGATGAATTGCAGGAACAGATCGACAAATATTCTGCTTCTATTGATGAATACTGCAAAACAAACTCCATCACGCGTGACCAGTTTCTGCAGTCCAGCTATGGCAGCCATATGACGAACGACCTTTTCATGAAGCATTTGACTATGACATTTGTAGCTTCTGATTATGCTTCCGATTACAATAAGCATCACGAGTATTCCTCCGATGAATTGACTGCTTATTACAACGAGCATAAAAATGAAATCGATCTGGCAAGTTACGAAGTGCTGACCGTTATGCCAGACTACACTGGTATCGACGGCACTACCGAAAACTCCACTGATGAGCCGACTTATACGGAAGAACAGGACCAGCAGGCTCTGGAAGCTGCCAAAAATACTGCTTCGGCATTTTTGGATCGTGTCAATAACGGCGAGTCTCTTTCTGCCATCGCCAAAGAATATAACGAAAATGCTTATAGCAGCAGAAAAGATGCTTCCTACTCTTCCTTTACGGAGTATTCCTATAATGACTGGGTCTTTGATGACAGCCGTAAAATCGGCGAAGCTGGCATGATGGTCGATGAAGCAAACGGTCGTTGGTATGTTGTCGTTCTGAATAACCGTTATCGCCCTGAATACAGCACTGTTGATGTACGCCACATCTTATTGAAGCCAGTAGACAGCGGCTTGAAAGAAGGCGACGAAGGTTATAAAGAAGCTCTGGAAGTAAATCGTGCTTTTGCGGAGAATAAAGCAAAAGAACTTCTGAAAAAGTATCGCTCCGGTGAACAGACCGCAGAGGCATTTGCAAAATTGGCTAAAGAAAACTCCGCTGATACTGTCAGTGCTGTTGATGGCGGTTTGATCTCTAAGATCTATAAGGGCGCTATGGTTGACAGTTTCGAAGATTGGTGCTTTGATGCAAACCGCAAGGTGGGTGACACCGGTATCGTAGAGAGCGAATATGGCTATCATGTCATGTATTTCCAAGGCGAAAATGCTCCCTATTGGCAGGTACGCTGCATGAATAATCTGTACACTGAATGGGAACAGTCTATTTATGAAGGCGCTAAAACCAAGAACCATATGCTCGGCATCAAAGCTATCGGCTGATTTATGTAATTAAAAAATCTCTAAAAACCCGGCTTTGAAACGCAAAGCCGGGTTTTTTTGAAAGGATCGACCCTATGAAAGAAGAATTTATTCGCACAGAAATGCTGCTGGGTACAGGTGCTGTTGAGAAGCTTTCCCATGCCCATGTGGCGGTATTTGGAATTGGCGGTGTCGGAGGTCATGTTGTTGAAGTTTTAGCACGCAGCGGCATTGGCGAATTGACATTAGTCGACAGTGACCAAGTGAATTTATCTAATATCAATCGCCAGATTATCGCCACGCATAACACCATAGGTCAAAATAAAGTTGATGTGGCCGCAGAGCGCATTCGCAGCATTCATCCAGACTGTGTTATTCATACCTTTCCAATGCGTTATGAGGACACAAACAGAGAGCAGTTCTTCATAAATCGCTACGATTACATCGCAGACTGCATTGACCTTGTAAAATGCAAGCTGGATCTGATCTGCACCGCACTGGAGCGTAATATTCCGATCCTTTCAGCCATGGGCACGGGTAATAAGCTAGACCCGTCTCAGCTGCAAATCACAGATCTTTCAAAAACAGAAGGCTGCCACCTTGCACGCATCATCCGCCGCGAATTACGCGCGCGCGGCATTGAGCATACCAAAGTGCTTTTCAGCCCGGAAATCCCCATCAAACCCGAGCAGCTCGTCCCAAACGATCCCGGTCGCCGTAGTACACCTGCCAGCTGTGCCTGGGTTCCATCTTGCGCCGGCTTGATGATGGGCGGTTATATCGTACAGGAACTACTCAAAACAACAATGTATAAATAAGAAACAGGAGTGTATCTTTATGAAAAAACTGATTTTTATTACTATGGGCCTGTTTGTACTTCTGCTTTGTCCCGGGTGCAGCAATCATCTCATCTCCCCTGATGCATCGACCAGTGCAACCGCAGTCATTACACCACTGGCTGAAAACGTTTGCGTCCGTGCGGGAACTGAACCTGATGGCGAAATCCTGTTGGATAACACTACCATGGAAGGCTTCATGGCAAGCTCTGACTACACAGACGAAATGCCCTACGGATTCGCCCTTGTGTTAACAAATGACGGTAAAAAATCTTTTCGAACTGCTACACGAAATCTCGCAAAAGATAAGTCTCCCATTACGCTGTGGGCCGGAGATGAGGCTATATGCAGCCCTGTAATTACCAGTATGCTCAATACAAATTATGTCATTTTGAGTATTGCATCTGTCACGGATGATATCAGTTATCAGCGCACAGTGGATCTTTTAAGCGCCCCAATAGAATAAGCGCTCAGCCACCGATATGTTTTGAAGTATGCTGGTGTTTTTTTCAAAAGACAATACTGCCCATGATTGTATAAATACATATTTGTAAAAAATTTTTCAAGTTTCAGTGAGATAAAACTAATTGCGTTGTTATGTATTTTTTGCTGTAAAAATGCATAACAACGTCCTTTTGTTGGAAAAATACTTGCCAAATGACTAAGTATGCGATACAATATACTTACTTTATTATGTAATATTATTGATTCCAAAGTTTTTTGGTATATCTGGGGAGGATTTTTACTATGGCTACTATTACTGCCAGCGATTTCAGAAACGGCAAAACTTTTGAGTATGATGGCAAGATCATGCAGGTTGTTGAATTCCAGCATGTTAAGCCCGGCAAGGGCGCAGCTTTTGTGCGTACCAAGATGAAGAACGTTGTGACCGGCGGCGTTACCGAAACATCTTTCAATCCTACTGCTAAATTCGAAGAAGCTTTTATCGAGCGCAAGGAAATGCAGTACAGCTACAACGATGGCGATTTGTATTATTTTATGGATATGGAGACCTTTGACATGACTCCCCTAAACCGTGACGCTTTGGGTGATGCATTTGTCTATGTCACTGAGAATACCATGTGCAAGCTGCTGAGCTACAAGGGCAATGTCTTTGGTGTTGAAGTTCCCAACTTCATGGATTTGGAAGTCACCGAAACCGAGCCCGGTGAAAGAGGCAATACCGCTACTAACGTTATGAAGCCTGCAACTTTGGAAACTGGTGCTGAAATCAAGGTTCCTTTGTTCATCAACATTGGTGACAAGATCCAGATCGATACCCGTACCGGTGAATATCTGGGCCGCAGCAAGGCATAAGAATAAAGATTTTAATATGCGTGCAGTGTGCTTTTCATGCTGCACGCACTATTTCATATTCATATCCACCGCATTTTATATGCGCAAAATGAAAGGAGTTTATTGACATGACAATTGCTGAAAAGGTTGCTTATTTGAAGGGTTTGGCCGAAGGCCTCAATATCGATACCGAGAAAAGCAAGGAAGGAAAACTCATTTCCATGATGATGGACATTCTGCAGGACATCGCCTTGGAGCTTGAAGATCTGCAAACTGAGCAGGAAGAACTGGGCGAAGAAATTGACGCTATCAGCGATGATTTGAGCGATGTGGAAGAGATTGTCTATGACGAGGACGAAGATGACGATGTTTGCTGCTGCGATTGCGCTGATGACGAGGACGAAGATTGCTACGCTTCCGTTTGCCCTAACTGCGGCGATGAAATCTACTTTGATGATTCTATTTTGGAAGCCGGCGAAGTAGTTTGCCCCGGCTGCGGTCAGAAGTTGAACTTCGATTTATCCAGCCTGGCTGATGACGAGGAAAAAGAGGACTAAGGATTCATATCATCTTTTGATGATTTAACTGTGGTAAGTCTATAAAAGGAGCGCTGTCCTGAATTGCTTCAGGACAGCGCTCCTTTTTCGTATATTTTTTCCATGACCGCACTCAAATGCGCAGTAAAAGAGGCAGCGCATAAACGCCACCTCTTCCTTATCATCATAAATATGGTGTTCCGACAGACTTCGCCTCACTGCCAAGTTTTAAAAGCAGATCCAACCCTACTTCTCTCGCAGATCTGATTGCATTTTGAACAGCACTTGCATCTCCTGTAAATGCCAAAATCACCTCATTGGTATGGCTTGTACCCCGATCTGCATCCATATAGCGAAGCATATCTATATCTGCTGCTTTTAAGCAGTTATCCGCCATAACCATGCCAATAGCCGCAGGAGAACCTGCCATAAATCCAAAAGCCTCACCTGCAGGCGCACCAAAGAAAGACTGTAATGCAGGACCTGCGTGGGCAGAACACGTCAGCTCCAGATGCCCTGCATCACTAATATATAATTCCCCAGAATAATGCTTTGTATATTCAAGTGCAATCTCAATTGCCTCTCGTGCGTCCGCTTCATTTGCTGCACCAACGACAATATAGTTACCATGACCACCCCAACCCTTGGTATCTCTGGGCAGCTGGATACTGAGAATCTCGGTATTTGTACGCTTAATTGCTTCATCCATTGCATTGATCTGACCAGCAGCACCAGTACGCGAACTCAAAATGCCAATACTTCGGTAGTCCTTCAGATAATCAACCCGCTGACGCAGCTGATAATCCACATTCGGAATCACCAAACCAATCGTATCTAACACTGTCGTACCGACAAATTCAGGTACACTGCCGCCCAGACGAGAAGACATCAAATCCTTCATAAAAAGCTCCTCTTAGGCATATTCATACATCTTAATAGATATTTATACTATATCAAAATACAACCATTTTTGCAAGCATCAAAGCACCTCTTCTCTTGGACCGGGTTTAAACGCTTCCCCTAATGCCTCCAGAGTAATCTGTCCTGCTGTCAACTCCGTCAGCTTCTCCTGCAGCGCTTCACGCCCACCCTGTGGCAGCGTCAGCTCCAACATAATCTCCGCACCATACTCGGTATTTTCGATCACACCGTCTACACCTGCTATCAACAGCTTTACCTGTTCAAAGAGTGCATAAGGAATCGTCACCATCGCATTCTCCCACAAACACATACGGCTCAAACCGGATGCTGCCAAAGCATCCGCTGCACCGCGCGTATACGCTCGTGTTAATCCGCCCGTTCCTAAAAGAATACCTCCAAAATAACGGGTCACAACACAACAGACATTATATACTTCACGACGCTGAAACACATTCAACATCGGCTGCCCCGCCGTTCCCTGCGGCTCTCCGTCATCACTGTAGCGCAGAACGCCCCCGTCTTTCAGAATGTAGCACCAGCAGTTATGACGCGCATCATAGTATTCCTTTTTCATCTCTTCAATGTGCGCACGCGCTTCTTCTTCGCTTTCCACACGCCAAATATGGCTGATAAAGCGAGATCTTTTTTCTACAAACTCACTTTCCGCAGCCTCAAAAGGAATCAGATAACTGCTTTCCTTACTCAACGTTCCCACTCCTCTTTTTCTTCTTCCATGGGCGGATAAACATAGGGATAAACCTGATTCAATGTTTTAGTTGTGCAGATTACATCCACAACCGTTGTTTCTTCATACTTTACTTCCAACACTTTTGCCTCGCGATAAAGCATGTCCAGAATCCCACCTTTATCATAAGGCAGGTGCAGTGTTACACGGTGCGATCCCTTATCCAAGGTTCTCTCAATCAAATCAAGCATTTCTTGGATACCTGCACCGGTTTTTGCAGAAATCGCCACTGTTCCCTCACCATGAGGGCGATCTTCCGCGCTTACAAGATCAGACTTATTGTAAACACGGATATAAGGAATTGTTTCCGCTCCCAGCTCTACAATCAGCTTATCAACCACATCTGCCTGCTCACGCCACATAGGATTGGATACATCAATCACATGCAGCAGCAGATCCGCATACTCCAGTTCCTCCAGTGTTGCTTTAAAGGCATCCACCAGCTGATGAGGCAGCTTTCGAATAAATCCAACAGTATCGGAAATAACAACATCCAGCATGTCGCTGACACTGAGCAAACGGGACGTCGTATCCAATGTATCAAATAGGCGGTTATTGGCGGGAATATCTGCACCCGTCAAAGAATTCAGCAATGTTGATTTCCCTGCATTTGTATAGCCAACGATCGCCACCACAGGAATTTCATTTTTCGCACGCTGCTGCCGCTGTGTGCCACGCACACGACGAACCTCCTCTAAATCTTCCCGCAGCTTATCAATTTTACGACGAATGTGACGGCGATCCGTTTCCAACTGTGTTTCACCGGGACCACGGGTACCGATGGGACTTTTACCGCCAGAAGCCGTCTGGCGCACCAGATGGGTCCACATACCCGTCAAACGCGGCATTAAATATTGATACTGTGCCAATTCAACCTGCAAGCGGCCTTCCTTCGTCTTTGCACGCTTTGCAAAAATATCAAGGATCAAACCACTGCGGTCCAACACCTGCACGCCAAACTCATCTGTCAGCACACGCATCTGTGACGGAGAAAGGTCATTATCAAAAATAACCATTTCTGCTTTCTCGTTTTCAATAAGTTCTTTTACTTCCTGAACTTTACCTGTGCCAATAAAGGTGCGGGGATCTGGTGCATCCTTATATTGCAGTACCTGCGCAATCGGCTCACCACCGGCAGTTTCTGTCAATGCCGCCAGCTCTCCCATGGACCATTCATCAGCATTTTCATGTGCCTTTAAACGTCCCGAATTCAATCCAACCAAAACCACCCGCTCATGGTGATCTTCTATCTTCGTTGTCTTTTGTAAGTTTTCCATAAATCCTCCAACGGATATTATTTTTTGAGTACCTGAACTACTTCACCGATATACATCCGATGCCAATTTCCTTTTTCACCATAATAAGGCAGTACTGTTTCCTTTGCTAAAACACATGCATTTGTCAAATCCTGTGCATAAAGTTTTTTACATACCACAACTATGTCCGCTTCTGCAAAATACGGTGCATCCCCTTCAGAAAACACCGGTGTCAAACCACACTCTTTGACTTTATCGACATCTCTTCCACTTTGCGTACCACAGAATGCCATTGCTTTCTTATACGCATCTCCAAAAACAGCCACTGTAAAGTAATCATATTTCTCCATAAATTCATATGTGTAGCGTTCCGGACGAACATAAACCGTACAAACAGGCTTTCCCCAGAGTGTACCAAAACCGCCCCAACCAATCGTCATAGTATTGAGCGACTCCCGATCACCTACAGTCAAAAGTGGCGTAGCCTTTCCAAACATATGAAATACATCACATTGGAATGTATTCAGATCAATTTCTTGAAAATTGTGACTCATAATTCCATCCCCTATCTCAAACTATATTGATCTAGTATAGTATATGCTAAATCAGGAAAAAAAGAAACCCCCGTATCGTAAAGATACGAGGGTTTTGCGTCACATTAAAAACAAGCTGATACCTTGTTCTTACAGGCCGAACTTCTTGTTGAACTTTGCAACACGTCCGCCAGTATCCACCAGCTTCTGCTTGCCGGTGAAGAAGGGGTGACACTTAGAGCAGACTTCCACCTTGATATCCTTCTTGGTAG
>JAHHSM010000036.1 GCA_020025175.1 Oscillospiraceae bacterium
TTGTGAATCAAGGCTTTCCGGGCTTCGTTTACATTAGCGGCGGCGCGATACATAGCTCCGCGAAATTCCACATTGCTGCGCAACTTCACGCTGCGTTTTTGGAATCTTACCATTCAATCCATATCTTTGCTCAATGATACGTATTTCACGAGGTGTCAACTTACTATAGACTAACTGCCGCACCTTACTCTGCGTCTCACTTGCGCTGAGATCATCCAGCATTGTATCATCTACACTGACCACATCCATAAACGACAAACTATTTCCATCTTGATCTGTATCAATTGAATCAGAAAGCGAAACTTCACCCTGCAGCTTTTTCTGAGAACGAAAATACATTAAAATTTCGTTTTCAATGCAACGTGCTGCATAAGTTGCCAGCCGCACCCCCTTATCCGACTTATAACTGGACACTCCCTTAATGAGTCCAATCGTTCCAATGGAAATCAGGTCCTCCTGATCTTTTGCCTGCGTATAATACTTTTTGATGATATGCGCAACCAATCTTAAATTGTGCTCAATAAGCACATTCCTTGCTTCCAGATCTCCTGCTTCATGCCGTTCAATATAATACTTTTCCTTTGCTGCGCTGAGTGGTTTTGGAAAACAACCTGTATTCCCATCCAACCGCAGCGTAAACATTAAACTATTTACCAATAACAACATCGCCGCAGAAAACATATTTGTTCCCCCTTATATAAATCAATCATCACTGATATATGTATGCTGCAACAGAATGTCCTTATTTTGAAACTTTTTTCTTTGCTTGTTCACATGCTCTAAACATGATATAATAAAATATTTCAAGCAGAAAGGTGGTATATCTCTTATGTGGAACATCATTGAATACAACCAGATTGCACGCGGCGAACAAGTTCGTTTGTTTACCGCCTGTGGTATTTTCGAAGGTGTGTATCGCGGTTCCGAAAGCGTCAGTGAAGAAGATCAAGATCAGTGGGTCGTTTTGAACGATGTGGTTTTCTCGCCTGCACGCGGTAATATCGGCAGCGATGAAACCATTCGAATGTCTGATGCAAATATTCAGCTTTCCCAGATTATTGCATTGGATTTGGATAATGGTTGATCTTTGAAAACGCAAAAAAGCGAAGGTACAAAAGTACCTTCGCTTTTTCTTTTTAAAGAATGATCTTACTTCAGCTCAACCTTAGCGCCGACTTCTTCCAGCTTGGTCTTGATCTCCTCAGCCTCAGCCTGAGGAGCAGCTTCCTTAACAACTGCGTTCTCAGACTCAACCAGCTTCTTAGCCTCAGCCAGACCCAGACCGGTGATCTCACGAACAACCTTGATGACCTTGATCTTCTGATCGCCAACGGAAGTCATGACAACATTGAAGTCAGTCTTTGCTTCCTCAGCGGGAGCTGCAGCGCCACCTGCTGCGGGTGCTGCCATAGCAGCAGCGGAAACACCAAATTCCTCTTCCAGAGCATGAACCAGATCGTTCAGTTCCAGAACGGTCAGAGCCTTGATTTCTTCGATCATAGCAGTTACTTTTTCGCTTGCCATTGTGTTGTACCTCCTAGTAGAAAGTTAAATTTTAAAATAAATAATGTACGGGTCAATTTACCCGTGATAAAAAATGCTGAAATTATTCAGCAGGTGCTGCCTCGGGAGCATCTGCTCCTTCGCCGCTCTTTTCTGCGATCTGCTTCAGCACGACAGCCAGACCGGTGATGGGAGCCAGCATGGTACCCAAGACCTGAGCCTGCAGTACGGGCAGTGCAGGAATGTCAGCCAGAGCCTGAACCTCAGGCAGAGACATAACCTTACCGTCCATGTAGCCGCCCTTGATTTCGAACTTGTCCTTCATCTTCTTTGCGAAGTCGTTAATGACACGCGCAGGAGCGATAGGATCTTCAGTGCTGATTGCCAAAGCGGTGGTACCGTTGAGCACATCACTCAGCTCGTCCATACCAACGTTCTTGACTGCGAAGCGCAGCAGAGTGTTCTTAACAACAGCGTACTCGACGTTGTTCTTGCGCAGCTCTGCACGCAGCTCGGTATCCTCAGCAACAGTAATACCTCTGTAGTCGACCAGAACACCAGCAGAAGAATTCTTCAGCTTTTCGCTCAGTGCTTCGACGACTGCCTGCTTTTCACTCAGAACTTTTGCGTTAGGCATTTTGATTTCACCTCCAATGGATTATAGGTGCGCCCAAAATAAAACAGTCCTTGTGACACAAAGACACAAGGACTGTCAGTCAATCATATGAAAGACTATCCTCGGCAGGACTTACGGGATAAACCCACCTGCTGTCTTTGGAACGCCATATTACATCGGCATAGCCGCTATAATATTATTTTTCAGCTATTTATTATATCTCTGCAAGACAGATTTGTCAAGCATTGAATATAAATCACTGAATCTTAGCAGTATTCAGCTTAACACCGGGACCCATAGTGGAAGCGGTGACACAGCTCTTGATATACTGACCCTTAGCAGCTGCGGGCTTTGCCTTGATAATAGCGCCCATCAGTGCCTTGTAGTTGTCCTCCAGCTTCTGTGCGCCGAAGGAAACCTTGCCGATCGGGCAGTGGATAATATTGGTCTTATCCAGACGATACTCGATCTTACCTGCCTTGACTTCCTTGACAGCCTTGGCAACGTCCATAGCGACGGTACCAGCCTTGGGAGAAGGCATCAAGCCCTTGGGACCCAGAACCTTACCCAAACGACCGACAACACCCATCATATCGGGAGTTGCGATAACAACGTCGAAATCAAACCAGTTTTCCTTCTGAATCTTTTCGACCATATCCATTTCGCCAACGTAATCTGCGCCAGCTTCCTTAGCTTCTTCAGCCTTAGCGCCCTTAGCGAACACCAGAACGCGAACGTCCTTACCGGTACCGTGGGGCAGAACAATTGCGCCACGAACCTGCTGGTCTGCGTGACGGGAGTCGACGCCCAGCTTTACATGCAGTTCCACAGTTTCATCGAACTTTGCGGAAGCAGTCTTACAAATCAAATCAAATGCTTCAGCGGAATCGTACAGGGTAGCCTTGTCGATCTGCTTTGCACTATTCTGGTACTTCTTGCCTCTAAACAATGTTATATCCTCCTCATAGTGGTTAATTCGGAATATTCCTCCCACTGTATGGAACGGATGACCGTCCCTCTATTATTCTTCTACAGTAATACCCATGCTGCGAGCAGTACCAGCAATCATGCTCATAGCTGCTTCCAGACTTGCGGCATTCAGATCGGGCATCTTAGTTTCAGCGATCTTCTGAACGTCTGCCTTGCTGATGCTTGCGACCTTGGTCTTGTTGGGAACACCGGAACCCTTCTCGATGCCTGCTGCCTTCAGAATCAAGACAGCTGCGGGAGGAGTCTTGGTGATAAAGGTAAAGGAACGGTCTGCATAAACAGTAATAACGACAGGGATAATCATACCCATCTGATCCTTAGTACGTTCATTAAATTCCTTTGTAAATGCTGCGATGTTAATACCATGCTGACCCAGAGCAGGACCAACAGGGGGTGCGGGGGTTGCTTTGCCTGCAGGAATCTGCAGCTTGACATAACCAGTTACTTTCTGTGCCACTTTAGTAGCACCTCCTTAGAATATAAATGTGGTGGCGTCTGCCCCAAGGCAGTCCGTCTTTGGCGGGATCTTTGACCCCTCCCACTTGCGCCGAACGACCGTCCGGCCTGTATGCAAAGCGCAAAGCGCCTCACAACGAAGAAAAAATCAGTCTTCCAGAGATTCAATCTGATCGAGCTCAAGCTCAACAGGCATTTCTCTGCCGAACATGGATACACGAACAATCACGCTATTCTTAGCAATATCCAGTTCTTCCACAATACCGCTGAGAGAATTCATCGGGCCGTCAATAATTTTGACGTTGTCACCGATTGCATACTGCACAACGATCTCGTGCTTTTCAATACCGAGCTCAGCAACTTCCTCATCAGTCAGAGGAATCGGCTTATTCTCAGCACCGACAAAACCGGTCACACCGCGGATATTGCGGATTAAGTGCCAGGTATCGTCAGTCATCACCATTTTAATCAAAATGTAACCGGGAAACACCTTGCGTTCCATTTCCTTGGTGCCATTATCCGTAATCTCCGTGACACTTTCCATCGGGATTTGCAGATCGACGATCATATCTTCCAGATGCTGATTTGCCACATATTTTTCAATGGTGGTTTTCACGGCATTTTCATAGCCGGAATAGGTATGGGCTACATACCATTTTGCTGCCTCTGCCATACCGCTCTCCTTTTAACCCAGAACAGAAATCAGAGTTTTTACAACGGTGACAGCTGCAAAATCAAAAACCCACAAGAACACACCCACGCAGGCGCACATGCCAATTACGATACCCGTGTTCTTCATGGTAGCTTCCTTGGTAGGCCACACGATCTTTTTCATTTCGCCTTTCATATCGTGGAACCAACGACCAATTCCGCCTTTTTTCTTTTCGTCCTTTTTGACAACCTTTTTGGGAGCAGGCTTCTTTTCTTCAGCCATTAAAAATACACACCCTTTCTTTTAACAGCACTGCCACATTACTTGGTTTCGTTGTGAACGGTGTGCTTCTTGCAGAAGGGGCAATACTTTTTCATCTCCAGACGATCGGGATCGTTCTTCTTGTTCTTAAAAGTATTGTAGTTTCTCTGCTTGCATTCGCTACATCTCAAAGTGATTTTAACGCGCATCTAACGGCACCTCCTTATTATTGGCTTCGGCATTCATTCTGTCGGAGCCTATTGCCTCCCTAACAGACAGGACTTTCCCCAGTGCATGCGAAAAGCGAAAAATGCGCGCAAAAAGAAAGCCCTTCTCTCATAGGTATTTAAGAATGTACCACAATTTTCCCCTCAGGTCAACTGTTTTTTTTCAATTTTTCAAAAGTTTTCTTTACTTTTGATTGAAAAAACAGTTAGAATTTTGTATAGTAAGAAAATCAATACTTTTTTATCAAAAGTTTGCCTATATTATTTAATGTGTACTATTTATTATTACATAAATTTTAATGTTCTTTTAATCGAAAGCTTATACCGCAAAACACGAGGAGGTTTTATATGCGAATCATGGCTATTGACTACGGCGATGCTCATACCGGCATTGCCATTTCCGATCCCACAGGCCTTTTAGCAGGCTACACCACCACCATCGATGCCTATACACCTGAGAAAGTTATCGCTGGTATTCAGCCGTTGATCGAACAATATAAAGTAGATGAACTGGTACTGGGGTGCCCCAAAAATATGGACGGCACCGAAGGTCCCCGCGCAGAAAAAAGCCGTGCGTTCAAAGTGCTGCTTGAAGATGCTACCGGTTTGAATGTTGTCATGTGGGATGAACGACGCACCACCATCGATGCACATCAGATTTTATTCAATGCCGGCAAAAATGCGAAAAAGCGCAAAAAAACGGTAGATGCTGTGGCAGCCTCGCTGATTCTCGAAGGCTATCTCACCCGTTTGCGGCAAAACTGACCGCATCTGCGGATAATGATCCGACAGCACAGCCCTTGCCAACCATTTCAAAATATTATAGAATATTCAACATATAAGTTCTCACTATAGTGAAAGGCGGAACTGTTCCATGAAACAGATTGCAATCTTTCAATCAGACCTTCGCGTAGGCGGAATCCAAAAATCAGTCGTCAATATTCTCAATGAAATCGATTATACAAACTGCCAGGTTGATTTATATCTCTTTGATGATCAATGCTTTTTTGATGTACCTTCCCACGAGAATCTAACAATCAAGTATCTTCCCCCCATGCCGTCTTATTATCGGCTTCTATATTTTGATCTGGTCAAAGCCATTTCTAAAGATGTGACCGGCGGCAAGCAATACGATGTAGCGGTGGACTTCAGCAGCTACCGCAATGAATGTGCTGTAGGTGTAATTAAAGCCAATGCGAAAAAGCGTGTTATGTGGATTCATAATGATGTGGAAATTAAGCGTAAAAATGAACCAAAGTACCGTGTTTTGTGGCATTTCTTTAAAAGCAAGCTGAAGCATTATGATGCTTTTGCTGCCGTTTCTCCCGGCATCATTGATGGTTTTCGCCGTGTAACCGGGATTTACGATAAACCTATCACCGCAATTCCAAACCATATCGATACAAGCGAAATTTTCAGTAAAGTCAAAGCACCTATTCATTTTGCCGTGGATCCCCATAAATTGAACCTTTGTTCAGTGGGCCGTATCTGCCACCAGAAAGGCTATGATCTTTTGATGGGTTATTTAACCGAAGTCAAAAAAACGCGTCAGGATTTTCATTTTTATCTGATTGGTGACGGTCCTGATCGGCAAGCACTGGAAACACAAATCGCAGAACTCGGCTTAGGAAACGAAGTCACCTTGCTGGGCAATCAGCCTAATCCATTCCCCTATGTCGATAAAATGGACGGCTTTGTATTGACTTCTCGCTACGAAGGACAGGGCATGGTCATTTGGGAAGCCAAATCCCTCGGTTTACCCCTGTATATTTCTAAAAATCTTGAAATCTACAATCCGGGCATCACAGGGCGTGAAAATATTGTTCAGGCCCTGTTGGAGGCAAAAAAACCTTCTGAAAAAGTTTACGATGATCTGGCAGAATACAATGCTGCAATTTCCGAACGTATTCGTGAAATTTTAGAACTGTGACAAGCCATTTCTATCCTATCTCCCAAAGGAACAACAATTATGAGCAATGTCAATAATTTAAAATTAAATACACGCAATGGCATTGTAATCTGCGGCTCCTATGGTCAGGGCAATGCCGGAGATGAATCCATCTTAAAGGCAATCTTGCAGGAAATTCGTCAAGCCGCTCCTGAGGAAAGCATTACCGTTTTATCCCGCAATCCGGAAGAAACTACCGCTCGCCATGGTGTTCATTCCCTGCATATGTTTGACATCGCAGGATTTAAGAAGGTCATGCGCCACGCAAAGTTATATATCAACGGAGGCGGCAGCCTCATTCAGGATATCACCTCCCGCCGCAGCCTTTGGTATTATCTTTTTACGCTGCGCATTGCTAAAAAATGCGGCTGCAAGGTGTTGATGTACGGTTGTGGTATCGGTCCTGTCAATCATCCTCAAGACATTTCCTTCACTCGCAAGATTTTAAATAAATATGTCGATGCCATCACTCTGCGTGAAGATTCCAGCCTGAGGGAGCTTGAAAGATTCGGTGTAACCAAACCGGAGATTATACTCGCCTCCGACCCTGCACTGACATTGCTGCGTGCAAGCGATACCGAAATTGATACATTTATGCAGCGCAGCGGTCTTGATCCCAAGGGAAATTATCTGGGTCTTTGTGTGCGAAACTGGTCCGGCTTTGAAAACAAAGCCGCCATCTTTGCAGATGTGATTCAGTATGCTAAAAAAACTTATGATTTAACACCTGTATTCCTTTCGATCAATTACCGTTCTGATGGTGCAACTGCCGATCAGGTCATTTCTCTTTTGGATGCATCCATCCCGAAAGAATCGATCTATGTATCGCGCCAGCCTTTAAGCACTGAAGAGACTCTTGGTTTAATGTCCCGTATGCAGGCAGTGATCTCTATGCGGCTGCACGGACTGATTTTTGCCGCAGGGCAAGGCATTCCCCTCGTAGGTGTCGTATATGATCCCAAAGTCAACGCCTTTCTTGATTATATCAACCAGCCGCTCTACGAAGATCTCAATGAAATCACCTCAGAAAGCCTTCGTAAAAATCTGGATTGTGCCCTCGCTTTGCGTGATGATCGCGCCGCATTGGAAAAGGCGGTTTCTCGTTTACGCAAAATCGAGCAGAACAATACAGACACTCTGTTAAAACTGTTACAGAATTCTTAAGTATCCACCATTTTGCCGAGAAATTTTTATTTCTCGGCGTCTTTGTCAAAGGAGCATACCATGCGAATCCCTCCCATTCATTCTTTTTCACAAATGGTAAAAGAAGATATTCCTACCATCTTTAAAATCTTTTTCCGCGATCTCAAAGTTTTGATTCATCAACCTGTGGCTTTGATTATTGTCCTTGGCATCGCAGTGCTTCCAAGTCTGTATGCTTGGGTCAATATTTATGCTAACTGGGACCCCTATGGGAGTACCGGCAACTTAAAAGTTGCTGTTACCAGCAATGATGTCGGGTACCGTACAGATGGTCTGGATCTTAATTTAGGCGACAGTATTGTTGCTAGCTTACGCAGCAACGATGCCATTGGCTGGCAGTTTGTTTCTGAATCAAATGCACGTAATGGCGTTCATTCCGGCAAGTATTACGCTGCAGTCATAATTCCCGAATCTTTTTCAGAATCCGTTGTAACCTTTATCACAGACGGTTCCAATCGTCCAGCGATTGAATACTATAGCAATGAAAAGAAAAATGCGATTGCCACAAAAATTACCAGCACCGGCATCAACACCCTGCAAAGTACAATCAACGAACAGTTTGTAAATACTGTTTCTGAAACACTTCTTGATGTCCTAAATTTGACAGACATTGCTTTCGAAGAACGGGGCAATGCCATTGTAGCTCATTTAACAAGTTCTCTTGAAAAAGCCAACAATGATTTAAATGACTTTTCTCACGTTGTTGATTTATTGGTCGAAACAGGTCGTGCAGCACAGGATATGACCACATCCGCCCAGGCTCTGCTTCCAGATTTGAATACCATTGTCAGCGATAATATCAGTGCCCTCGAAAATCTGCGCTTATTAACACAAAGCGCAGATACCACCGCTCATACGCTTACAGATGTGTTGGATCGCAATATGAGCGCTATTACCGCCAGCTGCGAAACACTTTACACTGATTTATCTGACATAGCAAACGATACACAAGCCATGGCTGGGGATGCAGCCGCAATGCTTAATCGCATATCTGCCACCGCAGACAGCACGGCCAATACCGTGCGCCAAATGCGTGACTTTCTCTCTTCCCACGAAAAAGATTTCCTCTCCATGGTCAAACATCTGCAAGATGCAAAAGAAACCCTCAAGTATCTTTTAGGGCAGCTTCCAATACCTCTTAAAGATACCGACGGCAGTAATTCCCCTTCCCAATCAGTGATCAAAGATGCAATTGATGAAATGATTTCCCTTTTGGATACACTGTACAACGATCTGAAGAAAGTCAGTCGTGATACCGCTAATGCTGCAACTACACTTCAAGAGGCAGGCGCACTTCCCGCAGAATCGCTTGCTATGCTTCGCAGTGATTTAAAGACCCTTCGCTCTGATTTAAACAGTGTTAAAGATGAGTTTCTGGGCACCGTTTCACCGCTGCTTGATAATACTGTCGACCAATTCTACGTCTGCTTAGACAGTCTTTCCAACCTGCTATTGACAACAAACCAGAACCTCCCGATGTTGAGCAATGTTTTTACTGGTGTGAACAGTTCTCTGGAACACTCTATTGCTGCACTTCAAGGCTCAAAGGTATTGATTTCCGACGCTCAAAAAAGTATCAATACCCTGCTTGATGATTTGAATTCCGTTGAAAAGGACGCACGGTTTGCCAAATTGATGGATATTATTCACGAAGATCCGGGCGCTGTAGCAGACTTCGTGTCTTCCCCTGTATCGATAGAAACCACCCATATTTATCCTGTCGAAAATTACGGCTCTGCTATGACTCCGTTCTACAGTATTTTGGCAGTCTGGGTCGGCGGTCTTCTCATGTGCTCTATTCTGAAAACAAACGTAAAAGAAGATGAAAAAATTAAAAATCTTTGCCCAACCGTCGCCTATTTTGGGCGTTTTTGCCTATTTGCCTTAATCGGCGTTCTGCAGGCTGTCATCATTTGTCTGGGTGATCTCTATATTCTTAAAATTCAATGTCTGTATCCTGCGCAGTTTATGCTGACAGGCATTGTTTCCGCTCTGGTTTACACTCTGCTAATGTATACTTTAGTAGTATCCTTCAAAGATGTAGGTAAGGCAATTGCCGTGATCATTATGGTCATTCAGGTTGCAGGAAGCGGTGGTACGTTCCCCGCAGAGCTTCTCCCCTCCTTTTTCCAGGTCGTAAATCCCTATCTCCCATTCACATTTTCTATCAATGCCATGCGTGAGTGCATTGGCGGAATGTATTCTAATTTCTACATACTGGATCTTGTCCGTCTCTGCGCAATTTACGTTCCCATCTCATTGCTCATTGGCATTGTGCTGCGCCGCCCTGTTATTTTAATGATGCAATTCTTCGAACATCAACTGGAAGATACACATTTGATGTAAGATAGTACCAATATCGCCAAAATGGAACAGACTTTTTCGCTTCCTGTTGGTAAGGTACACGAACATTTAAAAAAGCCTTGAATTTCCCTATTTCTTCTTATATGATATAGGTGTACTTTCTTTACAGGAGGGATACTGTGAATTACCTGTTTTCTGTTTATTCCTTGTTTTGCGGGCAGTCTGCACCCTTTCTGTATCATAAATAACACACTAAAAGTGCAGGCTGCAAGGGGCAGTCTGCACTTTTTATCTTTTTTTTCGTAAAAATTCGTAAAAATAAGATAAAAAGAGAAAAGAAAAGACGAATAAAGGAGGACACACCAATGAAAAAAGTTGCTGTGATCATGGGATCTGACAGTGATTGGCCCGTAGTAAAAGCCGCCTGCACCCAACTGAAGGAGTTTGGCATTCCCTTTGAGGCACATATTCTCAGTGCCCATCGTACCCCTGTTGAAGCCGCAGCCTTTGCAAAATCCGCAAGAGAAAACGGCTTCGGTGCTATTATTTGCGCTGCTGGCATGGCTGCACATCTGGCAGGTGCATTTGCTGCAAATACCACTCTGCCCATTATCGGTATCCCCATGAAGGGCGGTGCTATGGATGGTCTCGATGCTCTGCTTGCAACTGTTCAGATGCCCAGCGGTATTCCCGTTGCCACTGTTGCGCTGAATGGTGCGAAAAATGCCGCAGTACTTGCTGCCCAAATTTTGGCTGTTTCCGATGTAGATTTGGCTGCAAAGCTGGATGCTGCACGGATTTCCATGGCAAAACAAATTGCGGAGAAAGAAGCCGCCCTACAGGCTGAGCTTTAACTACTTTTCGTTATTTAATAAACAAAAATTACATTCTGTACCTTCTAATCTGAGAGGAGAGCATTATCATGAGCATTTCCAAGAGCGATAGCTATGCAGCAGCAGGCGTAGACGTAACCGCAGGTTACGCATCTACCAATCTGATTAAACCCATGGTAGAATCCACCTATATTCCCGGTGTCATTGGCACGCTGGGCGGTTTTGGCGGCTGCTTTGAACTGCCCACCGGCTACACGCAGCCTGTTATGGTTTCCGGCACCGATGGTGTCGGCACAAAGCTCAAGCTTGCTTTTTTGATGGACAAGCATGACACTGTCGGTGTTGACTGTGTTGCTATGTGCGTCAATGATATTATCTGCGGTGGTGCAAAACCCTTGTTCTTTTTGGACTATATGGCTATGGGCAAAAATGTTCCCGAACGCACTGCAGAAATTGTCAAAGGTGTTGTTGAAGGCTGTAAACAGGCAGGCTGCGCACTGATTGGCGGTGAAACTGCAGAAATGCCCGGTCTTTACGGCGAGGATGAATATGACTTGGCCGGCTATTCTACCGGTATTGTGGAAAAGAGCAAAATTTTGGACAGTTCTGCTATGGAGCAGGGCGATGTCCTGATTGGCCTGACTTCCTCCGGCTGCCACTCCAATGGTTTTTCTCTGGTTCGCAAGGTGTTTGATATTGATAACGATCCCGATGTGCTTAACCGTTACAGTGACCGTCTGGGCAAGACCTTGGGTGAAGTACTCATCACTCCCACCAAGATCTATGTGAAACCCGTTCTCAATCTTTTGGAAGAAGGCATTGCAATCCACGGCATCTCTCATATCACCGGCGGTGGTTTCTATGAAAATGTACCCCGCATGATGAAGGATGGTTTGTGCGCCGAAATCGACACTGCCTCTTATCCTTTGCCCGAAATTTTTACACTTATGGCAGAAGTGGGCAACATCCCCATGCGCGATATGTACAATACCTTCAATATGGGTATCGGTATGGTGCTTGCCGTTCCTGCAGATCAGGCCGATCAGGCGATGGAGCTGCTGAGGCACAGCGGTGAAACCGCATACCGTCTGGGTGTCATTACCGAAGGCAGCGATGCTGTCGTGGTGAAGTAAGAATGAAAAACATCGTCGTTTTAGTTTCCGGTGGAGGCACCAATTTGCAGGCACTTTTGGATGCACAGACACGCGGAGAGATTAGCGGTGGAAAAATCACTGCTGTTGTTTCCTCCACCCCCAATGCATTTGCACTGGAACGCGCGGCAAATGCCAATGTCGCCGGATATGTGGTCAATCATAAAGATTTCGAAAGCCGCGAAGCTTTTACAGATGCCTTACTCCAAAAGCTCGAAGACCTCAACGCAGATTTGATCGTGTTGGCAGGATTTCTTTATATTCTCTCCCCCACGTTTGTTGATCGTTACGAAAATAAGATTATGAATATTCATCCTGCATTGATTCCTTCTTTTTGCGGTGATGGATTCTATGGACTTAAAGTACACAAAAAGGCGCTGGAATACGGTGTGAAACTGACCGGCGCTACCGTTCATTTTGTTTCTGCAGAAGCTGATGCAGGTCCTATTATTTTGCAGAAGGCTGTTGCCATCGAGGAAGGCGACACCCCTGAAACGCTGCAAAAGCGTGTTATGGAGCAGGCAGAATGGAAAATTCTTCCCGAAGCAGTCAGCCTGTTTTGTCAGGATAGATTAACTGTAGAAGGCCGCATCGTTCACATTCAGTAAAATCTCCCTCTAATTTGAACAAAGGAGTTTCATCATTATGAATATTATCGATATCCAGAAAGAACTCGAATGTAACAGTTATCCTGGTCGCGGCATTATTCTTGGCCGCAGCGTATCCGGCAGCGATGCAGTTATCGCATATTGGATCATGGGTCGCAGCGCAAACTCTCGCAACCGCGTATTTACCGAAACCGAAGACGGTATCCAGACTGAAGCATTTGATCCCTCTAAGCTGGAAGATCCTTCTTTGATTATTTATCATCCTGTCCGCGTTGTCGGTGAGAAAACAATTGTCACCAACGGCGACCAGACCGACACCATCCGTGATGCATTGGTAGAAGGCCATTGCTATCGTCATGCACTGCTCAAGCGTGAATTCGAGCCAGACAGTCCAAACTTTACCCCCAGAATTTCCGGTGTTGTGGAAAAGAACGGTGATTACAAGCTGTCTATCTTAAAGAGCAAGAACAATGATCCCTCTGTCTGTCTGCGCTACTTTTTTGAGTACACCAATCCCACAGCCGGTGAAGGTCATTTTATTTCCACCTACATGGGTGATGGTAATCCTCTCCCTTCCTTCGAAGGCGAACCCAAGATGATCGCTTTGGAGGGCGACATTGACACATTTGGCAATATGCTTTGGAATGCACTGAATGACGAAAATAAGGTTTCCTTGTTTGTGCGTTATATCAATCTGGAAAGCGGCGCATTTGAAAGCCGCATTTATAACAAGAACGTTTAATGCCAGTAAGCATTTAATTTGTGAAAGGATTTATTGTCATGAATGAATTGGAACTGAAATATGGCTGCAACCCAAACCAAAAGCCTTCCCGTATTTATATGAAAGACGGCAGCAATCTGCCGATTACCGTTTTAAATGGCAAACCCGGCTATATTAACTTTTTAGATGCTTTCAACTCCTGGCAGCTGGTTAAAGAGCTGAAAGAGGCCACCGGTATGCCAGCAGCAGCATCGTTCAAGCACGTTTCCCCTGCTGGCGCAGCAGTCGGTCTGCCCCTCAGCGATGTTGATAAGCAAATGTATTTTGTCGACAGCGATGCAGAGCTTTCCCCCATCGCCTGCGCATACATCCGTGCACGTGGTGCAGACCGTCTGTGCTCCTATGGTGACTGGGCAGCCCTGTCCGACATCTGCGATGCAGCAACAGCCAAATACCTCAAGTACGAAGTGTCTGATGGTGTGATTGCTCCCGGTTACACAGACGAAGCCCTTGAGATCCTGAAAACCAAGAAAAAGGGCGGCTACAATGTTGTTCAGATTGATCCTAACTATACCCCGGCTGAGCAGGAATATAAGGATGTTTATGGCATCACCTTCGAGCAGGGCCGCAATAACTTTAAGATTAACGAAGAATTGCTGAACAATATCGTCACCGAAAACAAGGAACTGCCTAACCAGGCTAAAATTGATATGATCGTTTCTCTGATCACACTGAAATATACGCAGTCCAACTCTGTCTGCTATGTTAAAGACGGTCAGGCGATTGGTGTCGGTGCTGGTCAGCAAAGCCGTATCCACTGCACAAGACTGGCAGGCAACAAGGCTGATAACTGGTATCTGCGCCAGCATCCCAAAGTCCTGGGTTTGCAGTTCATTGATGGCATCCGCCGTCCTGACCGCGACAACGCAATCGACATTTACACCTCCGATGAATACGAAGATATCTTGGCTGAAGGTGTATGGCAGAACACATTCAAGGTAAAACCCGACGTTTTGACCGCAGAGGAAAAGAAGGCATGGATCGCAACCCAGTCCGGTGTTACTGTTGGCAGTGACGCATTCTTCCCCTTCGGTGACAATGTGGAGCGTGCACGCAAGAGCGGTGTTGCTTATATCGCCGAACCCGGAGGCTCCATCCGTGATGACCATGTCATTGACACCGCAAATAAATATGGCATCGTCATGGCATTTACCGGCATGCGACTGTTCCATCACTAAAAAGTTGCAAAAAAGGGGGATACTATTCCCCCTTTTATTTCCAGTTTAAGCTATGCCCCAGCGGCATAAAACAAAGACTGCACATCCTACCCTATCAAAGAAAGGTTGACTTACATGAAAGTTTTAGTTGTTGGCGGCGGTGGGCGGGAGCACGCAATGATTCATGCTCTTGCAAAAAGTCCCAAAATCGACAAACTCTTTTGTGCTCCCGGCAACGGCGGCATCGCAGCACAGGCAGAATGTGTTGATATCAAAGCAACTGATGTTGATGCAATGGTTGCTTTTGCCAAAGATCATGCGATTGATTACGTTGTCGTTGCTCCCGATGATCCTCTGGCACTCGGCATGGTAGATGCATTGGAAGCAGCAGGTATTCCTGCTTTCGGTCCTCGCAAAAATGCAGCGATTATCGAAGCTAGCAAATCCTTTTCCAAAGATTTGATGAAAAAATACAATATCCCCACCGCAAAGTATGAAATTTTTACCGAGATGGATAAAGCATTGGACTATATCCACACCGAAGGTGCTCCTATTGTGGTCAAGGCAGATGGTCTGGCACTGGGCAAGGGCGTTGTTGTTGCACAAACCATGGAAGAGGCCGAAGATGCCATTCGCTCCATGATGGGTGATAAAAAATTCGGTGATGCCGGTGCCCGCGTCGTCATTGAAGAATGCATGAGCGGCCCTGAGGTTTCCGTTCTCTGCTTTGTAGACGGCGAGCACCTCAGTCCTATGCTGTCGTCTCAGGATCATAAGCGTGCTTACAATGATGACAAAGGTCCCAATACTGGTGGTATGGGCGCCTTTGCTCCCAGTCCAAAGTACACTCCCGAAATTTCTCAGATCTGCATGGATACCATTTTCCGTCCCACAGTGGATGCCATGATAGCAGAAGGCCGTCCCTTCAAGGGCTGCCTGTATTTTGGTCTGATGCTCACATCCAATGGACCGAAAGTCGTGGAATATAATTCCCGTTTTGGCGATCCTGAAACTCAGCCTGTTCTCTCTTTGCTCAAAACAGATCTCCTTGATATCATGATGGCCTGTACCAACGGCACCCTCGATCAATTGAAGGTCGAATGGAGCGACGGTGCAGCCTGCTGTATTGTCATGGCAAGCGGCGGCTATCCCATGGATTACAAGAAAGGCTACGAAATCCACGGGCTGGACAGCATTGGAGATGATATTTTCGTTTACCATGCAGGTACAAAGCTGGAGAATGATAAGTATTTAACCAATGGCGGTCGTGTTCTTGGTATAACCGCGACAGCAGAAACTCTGGAACATGCTATTGGGAAAGCATATGATGCTGTGAAAGGCATATCCTTCCAGGATGCTCATTATCGCACTGATATCGGCAGAAAATAATAAAAATCCACCGGCGTAGCCGGTGGTTTTACAAAAACGCCTGTAAGGCT
>JAHHSM010000004.1 GCA_020025175.1 Oscillospiraceae bacterium
AAACTTTCCAAATACCAAATCGAAAAACTCTTCAAAAGAGCCTGAGGTCACTCCAAACGGCTCTGCCAAAACACCCTGATTTTCAATCCAGCAAGGAGGCACGTACCCATGCCCAACGCAAAAATCGTTTGTGTAGTCGGTCCCACCGCCTGCGGCAAAACAAAACTTGGCATTGCCCTTGCCAAAAAATTTAACGGTGAGGTCGTCTCCTGTGATTCCATGCAGATCTACCGCGGTATGGAAATCGGTACTGCCGCCCCCACCAAAGAAGAAATGGACGGTATCCCCCACCACATGGTCGGCATTGCCGATCCTTCCGAATCCTATTCCGTTGCCCGCTTTGTGGAAACCGCCACCGCCTGCGTGGATGACATCTTCGCCCGAGGAAAGCTGCCCATTATTGTCGGCGGTACGGGACTGTATCTCGATGCCCTTGTGGCAGGACGCTCCTTTGCCAAAGGTGACGGTGAGAGCGAAATTCGCCGGAAACTGAAAGACCGTGTCCGGCAGGAAGGCATTGAAGTCCTCCACAAGGAACTTGCCCAAATCGACCCCCCCTCCGCCGCGCGGCTGCACCTCTCCGACGAAAAACGCATTTTGCGTGCATTGGAGATCTATTATGAAACCGGTCAGACCATGACGGAGCATGACGAGGAAAGCCGCAAGATCCCACCCCGCTATGATGCCGTTTACATCGGCCTTTCTTTTGAAAATCGCGCCGATCTGCGTGCGCTGATTGATCAGCGCGTGGACATCATGATGCAGCGGGGGCTTGTGGAGGAAGTGCAGCGTCTGCTTTCTGCCAATGTTTCACGTGAAACCACCGCCTTGCAGGCCATCGGCTACAAGGAGCTGCTTTCCGCTCTGGATGGGGAGCGCAGCATGGAAGAAGCCGTGGAGGAAGTGAAGCTCCGTTCCCGGCAATACGCCAAGCGCCAGCTCACCTGGCTGCGCAGAAACAAGGCCATTCACTGGATTCTTTGGAAAAAAGAACGGGATTTCTCCCATGCCATGCAGGTTTCGACAGAAATTCTTACGTCCGAGGGATTACGATATTTCTGACGGGCGAGTAGATGGTATATATCGTCCGTACATAGAAAAAAGGAGTTCGAACGATATGCAGAAAACTACGATTAACTTACAGGATACTTTTTTGTCCAAGGCACGCCGTGCCGGCACCCTGGTCACCGTATTTTTAATGAATGGCTTTCAGATGCACGGTGTGATCGGCGGCTATGACAGCTTCGTTGTCATCCTTGACAGCGAGGGCAAACAGCAAATGATTTACAAACACGCCATTTCTACCATTATTCCCATGCGCCCGATCGAATTGAAAGAAGAAGAATAATCGATTGGCAGTGCAGGCGGGAGATTTATGAGGTTCCCATATGAAAAAGAAAAGAACTGCCCCAAAGGCACCCAAGAAAAAAATACAGAAAACAGGCCCGTCTACTGCCACAACCATGATTTTAGTCTTGTTTTTTCTCATGGTCAGCGCCTATGTTATTTACCAGATTTTAGAAAATATGCACTCCCCTTATGATGTCACCACCGCCTATCACTACGAAGCCAATGACGAAACCATCTTTTTGGGCTATGTGGTACGTGAGGAAAGTGTGCTGCCCACGCAAACGGGCGGTGTTTTGGTATTGCGGCGCGAAGAGGGCGAGCGTATCGGTGCCGGACAAAAAGTAGCCACACTCTATTCTGACGATACCAGCAAAGAAATCGAAGCCCAGCTCGATGTGCTTTACGAGAAGCTGGAGCATCTGAATTTTGCGTTAACAGAAACTGAGGCTGCCTCCATGGGCGCTAAGCTGGACAACAGCATTCAGGCAAACCTCTTCTCCCTGCAGGAAAATCTGCACACCGGACAGCATGCTGCCCTTGAAAAGGATATTTCCGAGTTGAAGGCACTTGTCGTAAAACGTGAATTTTCCACCGCTGCTGTAAGTCCCGAAACATTGAACACGCAGATCGCTGAAACAAAGAGCCAAATCAAATCTTTAGAGGCACAGCAATCCAAAAATGCAAAGCACATCACCGTTTCCGGCTCCGGCCTTTTCTCCGCCGTGGTGGACGGATACGAAACCGTTCTTACACCCGAGGCACTGAAAACCATGACACCCTCAAAGCTTGCCGGTATTACACCTGATAAAAATATTAATTCCAATGTAGGCAAAATGATCAGCGGCGACACCTGGTATTATGTTGCCAACATGGATGAATCCACCGCTGCCACTTATAAAGTCGGCACCACTGTCACCCTTCGCTTTGTCAAAGAACTGGACCGCACACTGACCATGACCGTCGATCGTGTGAGCGACAGTGAAAACGGACAAAAGCTGGTGAGTTTCAGCTGTGACGAATATCTGCCGGAAGTCACCCTGCTGCGCCGCCAGAGCGCCAGCATCATTCACGAATCCTTCTCCGGCATCCGTGTGCCCACAGAGGCCATCCGTGTTAATGACGACGGTGTCACAGGCGTTTATTGCCTTGTGGGTATGCAGGCTTCCTTTAAGCCCGTCGATATTATTTTTCAAGGCAACGGCTATTATCTGGTGGAGCCCTCCAAAAAAGCCGACGATACGGAAAACACATCTTCTACACGCCTGCGCATCGGTGACAGCGTACTGGTTACCGCCCAGGAGCTTTACCACGGAAAAGTCATTGAATTATGAAAGAGAGATGATCCCCATGTCCATTGCCGAAAACATTGCCGCCATCCGCACGCGTATGCGTAATGCCGCCATGGCGTCCGGACGCGACCCCGCGGAGATTTTGCTGTGCGGTGCAAGTAAAATGAATGATGCGCAGGCCTGCCGCGACGCTATTGCCGCAGGAATCGACTGCCTTGGCGAAAACCGGGTGCAGGAAATGACCCGGAAGCTGAGCGAAAATGCCTACGAAGGCGCACCGCTGCATTTTATCGGCGTGCTGCAAAAAAACAAAGTGCGTCAGGTGGTGGGCAATGTAGATTTGATCCACTCTGTGGATTCCATGGGCCTTCTGGATGAAATCGATAAGCGTGCAGGCATGATGGGTCTGACCCAAAAGATCCTGCTGGAGGTGAATGTGGGCGGTGAAGACAGCAAAAGCGGTTTTTCTCCCGATGAGATCCGCGGCGTTGTGGAAACAGTGCTTGCAAGAAAAGAGTCCCATGTGCAGATTCAAGGTTTGATGGCGATCCCCCCCGCTGCGGATGCCCCCGGCGCAAATCGCCCCTATTTCCTGCAAATGCACAACTTATTTGTTGACATAACCCCCCTTTTGCTTCATAATAATGATAAACTTACCCTTTCTATGGGTATGAGCGGCGATTTTGAAGATGCCATTGCTGCCGGCTCCACCATGATCCGTGTGGGCACAGCGATTTTCGGCGCGCGCCACTATCCAGCAGTATAACGAAAATTGATCATAAACGGAGGCTTTTGTCATGGGACTGTTTGATGAGCTGAAAAAGCTGACCCATACTTACGAAGATGAGGATGAAGAATACGAAGAATTCCCGGATGTAAAGAAGCCGGACAATACCGCTGCCCTGTTTGAAGAGCGCCGCGCCGTCCGTACCGAAGAGCGCCGCAGCAACAAGGTAGTCAATATCCATGCCACCACCCAGCTGAAGGTCGTGCTGGTCAGCCCCCAGCATTTCGAAGATGCTTCGGAAATTGCAGACCACCTGAAAAACAAGCGCACCGTGGTGATGAATCTGGAATCCACCAACAAGGATGTCGCCCGCCGTCTGGTCGACTTCCTCTCCGGCGTTGCCTATGCCGGAGAAGGCAAGATCAAGCGTGTGGCAAACAGCACCTATATCATCACCCCCTATCATGTGGATATCGAGGGTGACCTGATTAACGAATTGGAAAGCAACGGTTTGTATTTCTAAAGAAAGAGAAAGGCTGGAGATGTACATATGCTGACCCCGCAGGAAGTTTCCACCCATGTATTTTCCAAGGCACGCATGGGCGGCTATAATATGGCAATGGTGGATGAATTCCTCGACACCTTGACCGAGGATTACACCACGCTGTACAAGGAGAATGCCGCACTGAAAGCAAAGCTGAAGGTGCTTGTTGATAAAGTTGAAGAATACCGCGCCACGGAAGATTCCATGCGTGCAACACTGTTGACCGCCCAGAAAATGGCCAGCCAAATGGTTCAGGACGCAGAACGCGAAAAGAGCGAGATCCTCGAAAAAGTCGAGTCCGATGCACTGTCCCGCAAGGCGGAGCTGGAAGCTGCCGTAGCTGAGGAACAGGAACGTCTGCGCCTTGCGCAGGAAGAAAGCAGCACGTTCATTTCCAATATGCGCCGCCTGTGCAACAGTGAGCTGGAATTTCTCGACGGCGTGCCCTGCATTCAGTTTGATATTGCAGCGCAGGCTGCTCAGGAGAATGCGGTGGACGAGCAGGTGCAGTCCATTGAAGATTCTGTGCTGTCCACATTCAGGGAGTCTGAGGAAGATACCGTCGAGCCTGCAGCCTGCCCATCGGAGGATCTCAAAGCCGCTGTTTCCGAAGAGCAAGGATGCGGCTGTGAAGATGCGCAAGAAGCTGTATCCGAGGAGCCTGAGGAAGAGCCTGAGGATTTGGAGGCAACCCGCCGGATTGATTTCGGCGATTTGAAATTTGGCCGCAACTATAAACAGCACAAATAAATACACAAAACAAGGGAGGACGATCGTCCTCCCTTTTCCGCATGGTCACATCAAAGTAACCTGTCCGCTGACATTGATTTTGAGGAGGCACCTTTATGTCAACCCCCATCATTGCACTGCTTTATGATTTTGATCACACCCTCAGCACAGAAGATATGCAGGATTATTCCTTCATCCCGTCCCTCGGCTTAACCGTGCCGCAATTCTGGGCCCTTGCCAACGATTTCGGCACACGCGAGCATGTGGACGGCATCCTCGCCTATATGTACACCATGATGCGTGAAGCCCGGCGCATCGGCCATCCGCTGACCCGTGGGCAGCTGGTGCAGACAGGCAGGGACATCAAGCTTTTCCCCGGTGTAGAGGACTGGTTTGCCCGCATTAATGCCTTTGGTGCGGAGCTGGGCGTTGCTGTGGAACACTACATCATTTCTTCCGGTCTGCGGGAGATCATTGAAGGCTGCTCCATCAGCCGGGAATTCAAGGAAATCTTCGCCAGCGAATTTTACTATGACGAGAACGGTATTGCCGCATGGCCGAAGCTGAGCGTCAATTATACTTCCAAAACCCAGTTTGTCTACCGAATCAACAAAGGGGTTCTGGACGTGTCTGACGACCGCACGCTGAATGCCTCCATGCCCGATGACAGCAAACGCGTCCCCTTTACGAATATGATCTATCTGGGCGACGGTCTTTCCGATGTGCCCTGTATGAAAATGATGCAGTCCTACGGCGGTGCCAGTATTGCCGTGTATCAGGAAATGACCGCCGGTGTCAAGGATTTACTTGCCAACGGGCGCGTGGATTTCATCTATCCGGCGGATTACCGGGAGGGCAGCGGTCTGGATCAAACGGTCAAGCATATTCTGCGGAAAATGGCGACCGTTGATGTCCTCACAGAGGAAAACGCGCGCCAAATGCAGATGATCCGTCAGGCAGAGGAAGTCTCCGGCCAGCTGATTTTGGATGACCTGCGTTGAAATGGACCATGGGCGGAAGTTTTCCACATTCCGCACAACCCGACGCCAAAAAACCGCCCTCACAGCGATCTGTGAAGGCGGTTTCGCTTTTTCTACTGCTTTTTTTCCACATTCGGCACGGCACCATAGGTATTGGGACCGCAAGTTCCTTCCATACATGCCCAATAGATCAGCATAACAGGACCAATCAGCGGTACAAAAATCAACAGCACATATCCACCGGATTTTCCGATGTCATGCAGGCGGCGCACCCACAAACTCACAGTGGGAACCAACGTCACCAAGGCAAAAACCATCATGGAAATGCCCGTTTGCGGCATCAGAATAAACAGCACATCCAAAAGAACACAAATCATAAAATTGATGCCCCACGCCCACCAGAATTCAGCACGGCTGGCACGTGTGGAAAAGCGAAAAGCGTTGCGCCAAAAGTTTCTGTAGCATAAAAATGCGGTCATGTTTCCTCTCCATCCATATCACCGCCCGGCACTGCAAAACAGCACTGCGGGGCGTTTTTGTTCTTCTTTTTGTATATCATATTTTTCCCAATCTGTCCACTCTTTCCATAATTTCTCCCCATACAGGGATTTCTTATGAAAAAGGCTCCTTTTTCCTTGACAAATATGGGATTTTCAGAGATACTATAAAAGTTAAAGTATTTAATTTGAAGGAGTCTATCCTTCAATCAATGATAGGAGGAACATTCCCATGGCGATGGATTACAACAAGACGATCAATCTGCCTAAGACCGACTTCCCCATGCGTGCGGGTTTGCCCAAGCGTGAGCCGGAAATGCTGGCAAACTGGAAGAAGATCGACGTTTATAATGAACTTTTGAAAAAGAACGCGAAGAAGCCGCGCTTTTCTCTGCACGATGGCCCTCCCTTCTCCAACGGCGAGCTCCACATGGGTCATGCGCTGAACAAGGCTTTGAAGGATTTCATCACGCGCAGCTATGCCATGCGCGGCTACTATACCCCCTACATCCCCGGCTGGGATAACCACGGTATGCCCATTGAAAGCGCCATCATTAAAAAGAACAAGCTCAACCGCAAGGAAATGAGCATTCCCGATTTCCGTGACGCCTGCCAGGAGTTTGCACAGCACTATATCGATGTGCAGATGGAAGGCTTCAAGCGCATGGGTGTCACCGCCGACTGGGAACATCCCTACAAAACCATGAATCCCTCCTTTGAAGCGGAAGAAGTCAAAATCTTCGGCGAGATGTACAAAAAAGGCTACATCTATAAGGGCAAAAAGCCCGTTTATTGGTGCTACAACGATGAAACCGCTTTGGCAGAAGCTGAGATCGAGTATCAGGACGATCCCTGTACCACCATCTTTGTCAAGTTCCCCGTGAAGGACGATTTGGGCAAGCTGGGACAGTACTGCGACCTTTCCAAGCTGTCCTTCGTCATTTGGACCACCACACCCTGGACCCTGCCCGGCAACCGTGCCATCTCTCTCAACGCAAATCTGGACTATGTTCTGATGGAAGTTCCCGGCGGTGAGGTTTACATTGTGGCAGCCGATCTGGCTGAGTCTGTGTGCAAAGCTGCCGGCATCGAGGAGCACAAGGTCCTCGCCACCCTCAAGGGCAGCGAATTTGAGCTGATGACAGCACAGCATCCCCTGCTTCCCAATGTGGAATCCGCTGTCATCAACGGCGATCATGTCACACTGGATGCAGGTTCCGGCTGCGTTCATACCGCTCCCGGCTTCGGTGCGGACGACTATTTCATCTGCCAGGCCTATGACCGCGCAGGCAAAACCAATATCGGTGTGCCCGTGCCCGTCAACGAGCGCGGCGTGATGACCGACGAGGTGTTCAACGGCGTACACCTTTCCAAGGCAAACGATTATGTGCTGCCCAAGCTCCGTGAATGCGGCGCACTGCTCGCCAGCCAGGACATTACTCACTCCTATCCCCATTGCTGGCGCTGCAAGAACCCCATCATCTTCCGTGCAACGCCCCAGTGGTTCTGCTCCGTGGATGCATTCAAAGACGACGCAGTCAAAGCCTGCGACGGCGTGCGCTGGCTGCCTGAGTGGGGCAAGGATCGCATGATTTCCATGATCCGTGAGCGCAACGACTGGTGCATCAGCCGTCAGCGCAAATGGGGTCTGCCCATTCCCGTTTTCTACTGCGCAGACTGCGGCAAGCCCGTCTGCACCGATGAAACCATCGCAGCTGTTTCCGCTCTGTTTGGCGCAGAAGGCTCCAACGCATGGTTTAAAAAGGAAGCTGCCGACATCCTGCCCACGGGCTTTGCCTGCCCCCACTGCGGCGGCAAGTCCTTCAGCAAGGAAGAGGATACACTGGACGGCTGGTTCGATTCCGGTTCTTCCCACTATGCTTCCATGAAGCACGATCAGGGCTTCTGGCCCGCCGACCTGTATATTGAAGGTCTTGACCAGTATCGCGGCTGGTTCCAGTCCTCTCTGCTGACCTCCGTCGGCGCGCTGGGCAATGAAGCACCCTTCAAGCAGTGCCTGACCCACGGCTGGACTGTGGACGGCGAGGGCCGCGCAATGCATAAATCGCTGGGCAACGGTATGGCCCCTGCGCAGATTATCGACAAATACGGCGCAGACCTGCTCCGCCTGTGGGCCGGCAGTGCCGATTACCACGTGGACGTGCGCTGCAGCGACAATATTTTCAAGCAGCTCTCTCAGAACTATCTGAAGTTCCGCAACACTGCCCGCTACTGTCTGGGCAACCTGGACGGCTTCGATCCCAACCATCTGGTCGCTCCTGAGGACATGGAAGAGCTGGACAAGTGGGCAATCACCAAGCTGAACCAGCTGATTGAAAAATGCTTTGCAGCTTATGATAACTACGAGTTCCATGTCATTTCCCACGCCATCAACGATTTCTGCGTAGTGGAGCTAAGCTCCTTCTATCTGGATATCATTAAGGACCGCCTCTACTGCGAGGAGAAGGACGGCCGCCTGCGCCGCAGTGCCCAGACGGCTCTGTATCTGATTCTGGATACCATGACCAAGCTGTTTGCGCCCATTTTGGCGTTCACCTGCGATGAGATCTGGCTCTCCATGCCCCATCGTGACGAGGACGATGCACGCAATGTCCTGTTTAACGAGATGAACAAGCCTTTCACCGATTATGCTCTTGGCGATGTGGCCATGCTGCGCTGGGGCGTTTTGATGCAGCTGCGTGACAGCGTCAACGCCGCGCTGGAAGCCGCCCGTGCGGAAAAGAAGATCGGCAAGGCACTGGAAGCACATGTGCTGCTCGTCACTGACAAGCCTGTGGCTCAGAGCAATCTGGAGGAAACCAGAAAGGCATTTGAATCCCAGTGGGCAGACCTGTTTATCGTTTCCGATGTGGAAGTGTCCGAAGATGCTGCACTATATGCCAAGGGCGCTGAAACGTCCATTGAGGGTGTCCGTGTTGTGGTCAGCGAGGCAAAGGGCGCAAAGTGCCCCCGCTGCTGGAAGCACTCCACCGCATCCGGTACCGATGATTTGTGCCCCCGCTGCGCCGCAGTGGTCGCAAAGCTTCCCTTTACCTGCGAAGAATAATGCAACAAAGCGGGGCACAGGATCTTCCTGCGCCCCGCTTTCTTTTTCCTTTTATATGTCAGTCCCCTTTTCCTCCGCTCCCCGGTTTAAATAGATTGCTTTTTGTATAGTTTAATTGTTTTATTTCTATTCGTATTGATTTATTGTGCTTTTCACGTCCACACAGAAAAATTGACCCCAAAAAGATTGAAGAAATGAGGAATTGCTTATCATGATTTTGCTTTGTCTTATGGCTGCTGCCCTGCTGGTTGCTGCCGATCAGGCAGTGAAATTCTGGACAGTGGCGCAGTTTTCCGCTCCTGCAGCGCCCAATATCTACGCCACTGCCGATGCGCCTGTGGATTTCATCCCCGGGCTTGTGGAGCTGACCCGTGTGCACAACTACGGCGCCGCCTGGTCCAGCTTTTCCGGCATGCCCTTTGTGCTCATTGGTTTGACCAGTGCCGTTATGGTGGTACTTCTTGTTTTGCTTGTGAAAAAAATCGTCCGTCATCCCATGGGTCTTGTGGGACTGACGCTGGTGCTTTCCGGCGGTATCGGCAATCTGATCGACCGTATCCGCCTGGGCTATGTGGTGGATATGCTGCATTTTGAATTCTGGCCCAGCTACCCCGTTTTTAATGTGGCGGATATCTTCATCGTCGTGGGTGTGATTGTGCTGATGGGTTATTATTTCTTCCTCTATGAAAAGACGGACAGCAAGCAGGCACGTTTAAAGCAGCCGCGCGAGGAGGGCTGATATGGAACCGATCGTGCTCACTCCCGCCGCCGAAGATGCCGGCGCGCGTATCGACAGTTTCCTTGCCTCCAAACTGGAAGGCATCACACGCTCCGCCGCTCAGAAGCTCATCGAAAGCGGCAGCATCCTGGTGAACGAAAAAAACATTGCGAAAAATTATAAGCTGACGGGCAAAGAGACGATTTCCGTCACGCTGCCGGAAGTGGAGGAAACCGATATTACGGCGCAGAACATTCCTCTCGACATTATATTTGAAGATGAGGATGTCATTGTAGTGAACAAGCCTTCGGGGCTTGTGGTGCATCCTGCGCCCGGTCACAGCGACGGTACACTGGTCAATGCGCTGCTCTACCACTGCGGAGACAGTCTTTCCGGCATCGGCGGCGAAAAACGCCCCGGCATTGTCCACCGCATCGACCGTGATACCTCCGGTTTGATTATTGTAGCCAAAAACGATGCCGCCCACCTCTTTCTCTCCGCCCAGCTGGCTGACCATACGCTGGCACGCACTTATGAAGCCATCTGTCTGGGCAATTTCCGCGAGGACAGCGGCACGGTGGATGCCCCCATCGGACGGCATCATACCGACCGCAAAAAAATGGCGGTCACCACCCACAATGCCCGCAATGCGGTGACCCATTGGGAAGTTATCACCCGTTACGGCGGTTTTACCCATGTGCGCTGTAAGCTGGAGACAGGGCGCACCCATCAGATCCGTGTGCATATGGCGCATATCGGCCATCCCATTCTGGGCGACACGGTGTATGGTGCCAAAAAAGCCGTGCCGGGTCTGACCGGTCAGTGCCTCCATGCGGTGGGACTGCAATTCATTCACCCTCGCACAAAGGAGCTGATCTCCCTCTCCTGTCCGCTGCCGGAGGAATTTCAAAAGCAGCTGCGCAAGCTGGAGCACAGCTGCTGAAATCATACTAAAAAACAGCAGCAGCCCCCTTAGTGGCTGCTGTCTTTATTTCCGGAACACAGGGCAATACCGCTAAAAGATGCCCAAGCATTTTGTATCATATTACGATTGTATCCCAAAAACAGCGTGCTATACTTAAAATAGCATTTCTGTCTTCGCTGAATAAAAATCGAAAGGATGAATAACAAATGAAAAAGATACCATTTGCCATAATGCTTTCCGTGCTTCTTCTGGTATTCATCGGCTGTTCCAATACAGCGCAGAATGAGGATAAAAATACCGATGGGGATGCGTGGGATGTTTCTTTAACCTGCGCAGCAGAGTCCTTTGAAAATGAGTATGTGATCACCTACAGTGAGACAAAAATTATTTCTAAAACCGGAACTTTTACAGTGGAAAATAAAAATGATTTTCCAATCAAGGTTCATATTTCGGCCGGCAAGGGAGAGCAGTCCCTGGATGTGGAGCCCGGAAAAGCTGCATACTTTTCAGACATTGCAACAGATGAAACGTATGGGGTTGGCATTCATGCGGATGTAGAGGAAGGCACGATGATTGATGTTATGATATACGATGGAAAGCGCTCTGATATTGGCTGAGGTCAAACATTACAGGCAGAGAACAAGTTCTCTGCCTGTTTTTATACCCCCTGCAATGTTTTTGCTTTGGGAATGGAAATGGTCAGCGTGATCGACTCGTCCGTTTCCTCCCGTCCGCAGGTGGCATCCACCCCCGCACGGCGCATAATATCCATGCTGTGATTGATGGAATTGAGGAACAGGCGCACATCTTTAATAATAAAGCTCGGCTTGCGCCCCCTTGCATTTGCTTCCTTTTTTTGCAGTACCGTTTCTATGTAAGCCTCCGTCTGGGCAACATTGAACCCCTTTGCAATAATGGTGCGGAGCGCCTCCATGCGATCCTCCTCCCCCTCGATACGCAGCAACGCTCTTGCGTGACGCTCGGTCAGTCCCTTGGATAACAGCAGCTCGGCGCAGGGAGAAGATAATTTCAGCAAACGCAGCTTATTTGCCACCGCCGACTGGGATTTACCCAGCTTTTCCGCCACTTTTTCCTGAGAAAAACCATAGGCTTCAATAAGCTTCTGCATGGCAACGGCCTCCTCCATATAGTTGAGATCCCGGCGCTGAATATTTTCAATGAGCGCCAGAATGGAGGCATCCTCTTCGCTCACCGCTGCCACCAGGCACGGCACCTCCCGCAAACCTGCCATCCGCGCCGCACGCAAACGCCGCTCACCTGCCACCAGTTCAAAGCCGCCGCTGTTTTTCCGCCGCACCGTCAGCGGCTGTAAAATACCGTAGCGCTTGATGCTCTCTGCCAGTTCCAGCAGCGCACCTTCCTCGAAATGCTTTCTGGGCTGTGCGCGGTTGGCCACAATCTGCGCAATCGGCAGATAAAATACCTTGTCCGATTCATAGCTTTTTTTGCTTCGCAGTAGCTGCATATACGTCATCTCCTGTCATAAATTGAACAACCTGTTTTCAATATAGGACAGGCAGCGTGAAAAGCACGGCGAATGATGGCGAGGTGGGAAATTTTTTCCACATTCCCTGTCAAATATGTGGATATGTCCATTTACAATGGGGAAAATATTGGGTAAACTAAAAGGAAATACAATAAGTTTTCCCCAAATTTTTTGATCAAACTGGAGATACACTATGCTCAACACGATTTTATTTGACCTCGACGGCACCCTGCTCCCCATGGATCAGGATGCCTTTATCCACGCTTATGTAACCCAGCTCTGCCGCCGCTATGTGCCCTGCGGCTATGAAAAGGATGCCATTATCAAGGCACTGTGGGCAGGCACTGCCGCCATGGTGCAAAATGACGGCTCCTGCAAAAATGAGGATCGCTTCTGGGCAGCCTTTACCCAGCAGCTGGGTGATCCCTCTGCGCTGCGCGACTCCATCCAATCCTTCTACACCGAAGAGTTTAATGCTGTGCGAGAGATCACGACCCCCTCAAAGCTGCCCCGCCAGATCGTCAACACGCTGCAGGATAAGGGCTATCAGCTGGTGCTTGCCACCAACCCCCTGTTTCCGCCCGTCGGCGTGCAGACACGCCTTTCCTGGATCGATCTTGCGCCCAAGGATTTTTCCCATGTAACCACTTATGATAACTCTACCTTCTGCAAACCCTTCCCCGGCTATTATCAGGAAATTCTGAAAACGATCGGCAAGTCGCCCGAAGAATGCCGCATGGTGGGCAACAATCCTTTGGATGACATGTCTGCGGCAAAGCTGGGTCTGGATGTCTATTTTGTGACGGATTTCATTGAAAATGAAAAAAATCTGCCCACAGACGCATTTCCTCAGGGTTCCCTTGCGGATGTGCTCACTTGGGCCCAGGAGCTGCCGTGTCTCTGATTTTTCCACAAATTTTTTATCATAGAATTTTACTCTCTAAGCACAGAAAGGATTTGTTATTATGTCCCGCCCTTTGCGAAAAGATGAACTCCGCCAGCAGCTTCAGGTATTGACGGCATCTCTTCGTCCCTCCCATTGCATCCTTGTTTTTCTCAGCAGCTGTGTGCTGGCCTTCGGTCTTTATCATGTCCATTCCCTGTCCGGGGTGACTGAAGGCGGTCTTTTGGGATTGACCCTTCTGCTGGATTACTGGCTGCATATTTCCCCCGCAGTCACCAGCTTTGTGGGCAGCATTCTTTGCTATGCACTGGGCTGGAAGCTCTTTGGAAAAGAGTTTCTGATGTATTCCTTTATTGCAACAGTCGGCTTTTCCGTTTCCTATAAAATCTTTGAGCAATTTGATCCCCTATGGCCCCAGCTGGCAGACATGCCCCTTGCAGCCGCTATTGTCGGTGCATTGTTCGTCGGTATCTCAACGGGTATATGTGTGCGCATCGGCGGCGCCACTTGCGGCGATGATGCCCTTGCCATGAGCGTTTCCCACATCACCCACATCAATATTCAGTGGGTATATCTCTTTTTCGATTTGGTCATCCTCATTCTGTCTTTGAGCTATATCCCCTTGCAGCGCATTTTTTATTCCCTGCTCACCGTGATTTTGTCCGGTCAGATCATCGGTCTGATGCAGAAAATTCCTTTGCCGCTGAAAGCGGCGCAGCAAGAAGATGTGCAAAAAGAACAGGATGATCCCCAGGAAGAAGTATAAAAAAATCTCCCCGCTTCATAAATGAAGTGGGGAGATTTTTTTCATAAAAGTCCTCTGCGCTGTTTGATTTTCCGGATGTCGTCGCCAAAAAAGTTCAGCATCCGATATTCGCCCGATAAACGGGAGGCAATCTGCGGAGAATACCGCTTTCGAATCTCCCCTTCGGTCAGGTTCGAGTTGATGATCGTCTTGCGCTCCGACACAATACGGCTGTTGATCAGCTGATAGAGCACATCCTGCACAAAGGGTGTGACCAGCTCCGTGCCCAGATCGTCCACAATCAAAAGGTCACAATTCAGACAGCGCTTCACATCCGCCGCTGCCTCCTCCTGCTCTTCCTCGCTGCCACGGCGGAACTTACTCGTTTCAAACTGACTGAACACATGGGTTGCCGTATCATAGACTACGGAAAAACCGTTTTGCGACACTTCCTTTGCCATACAAGCCGAAAGAAAGGTCTTTCCCAGTCCCGGTGTACCGGTCAAAAAGAGACTTCCGCTGTTTTTCCCGAAGTTTCGGGCATAGCGATAGCAGGTTTCCCGAATCAAATCCATATTTTCATAGGGAGACATCCCATATTCCTGCCATTTCTCCTGACTGTAATACTCCATGCGGAAGCTGTCAAAGCTCTGGGTGCCAATGTTGAGCAGCTTGGACAGCTCACGGTTCTGCTCCGTCACATAGTACGCCTTCAGGCAATCGCACAGCGCGCCGTCCTTGGTATATCCCGTATCGCCGCAGACAGCACAGCGCGGCTTTGCCGTCAGCGCATCCGGCTCATAGCCGAGGGAAAGCAGCAGCGCGCTCCGTTCCTCCTGCAAGGTGAGATTTTGCTGCTTCACCTTTTCTACCGCCGCCGACGGGTCCTGCCCATGGCGCAGTGCCGCCGCAATGACCTGCGTAATGGTGCTGCGCAGCATCCCATCGATCTGGGCAAGGCGAGGCTGCCTGCGATAAATCTCCTCGCGCTTTTGACGAAAGGCTGCTTCATATTTACTTTTATCGCTTTCAAAGTGGGCACGGGCCTGCGCCATCAGCTTTCCATCATAGGACACCCTTTACCCCTCCTTTTCTTCCGTCTGCTTCAAATATTCTTTCATCCAGGCAACGCTGTCCTGCACACCGGATGCAGGCGCATGTCCCTCTGTTCGCTTGCCTCCTCTTCTAGGCTCCTGCTGCGTGGGTTGATCGCCTTTGGTAATCTCCTCCATAGTATGAAGGCCCTTCTTATCCCAATCACGCAGAATGCCGTTGAGATATTTCCACTCCATTTTTCCGCATTTAAACACCGTTCTCTCATAGGCGTTTTCTACCACATCGGGCGAAAATCCCCAGCCTATCCAGCGTTCCAAATACTCCAATTCCCTGGAAACGGGGTCGCGTCCGCCCATATGCAGTGCCTCCATCATCCGAGGGATCAGTTCCTGCTTGCGGGCATATTCTTTGAGGTATTCCACCGCCAGCTCCTGGGTCAAAAGTCCCATGCGTTTCCACTGGTAGCCTTCCTTTTCCACCTGACGCATGGTCGGTCTGCGTTCGGGCCCGTATCTGCGCTCGGTGCGCTGGATGCAATGACCTACCAGCAAAAAAATGACGTCGGGCGGCAGACCCAGATCGCTGTATAGGCCCAAAAGCATGTTATCATCCTTTTCCGTCATAATGCGGTTGAGCTTTACGCCCACCGCCTGCCGCAAAGACGCATAGTTTTGATCCTGCTCCAGCACAAGGGCGATATCATGGCGACTGTAATCCTTTTTCTCATGCACAGGCACCTGTTCCACAGGCACGACTTCTTCCTTTTTGCCCAAAAGCCCCAGCCTTTGCAGCCCCTCTTCCGCACCCTCCAAGGTGCTGTGATCCCAATGCAGCCCACGGCAGATATCCGCATCCTCCGTTTTTTCGCCTGCATTTGCCAGATATAAATACAGCAAGGCAGCATCTCCGCTGCCGCCCCGGATAATTGCACGCACATCACTGCGCGGAATTGCCACATGATCGCTCTCTCTGAGTTTCAGTGTATATCCCATGGTATGCTGCCTCCTTTACATAAAATTTCATGTTCCATTTTACACGAAACGGCGACAATTCTCAACAGGAAATCTCTCCTTTTCGCACGGAATCGCTTCCGCCATAAAAGACGGAAACCATTGCTTTTTTCCTGCATTGCAGAAACCCTTTCCCATTTTTTCGACTTTTCCCACAATCAGCACCGACTTATCCACCTATTCCCTGCCAAAAAGTACTGTTTGTTGCTCTCTTTTGTGCAAAAAATTGTGAATCATCTGTAAATCATGCACCAAAAGTGCTTTCCTGCCGCAGACGCTTGTGGTATACTATAATAGAATTAGAATAGCTTGGTGCGCCTTTGCGCCCATGGAATAAATTGAATGAGACAGGAGCTGTTATTATGAATCATCGCGTAACCGTCACAATTTGCGGCGCGGAATATACATTCGTCGCAGAAGAGGACAGCGCCTATGTGGAAAAAGTGGCTGCATATGTGGATGCAAAGATGACCGCCATTCTCGAGGCCTCCAAGGCCGGTCAGACCGACGCCGCTGTGCTCACCGCCGCCAATATTGCCGATGAACTGTTCAAAACTCAGGAAATCGCAGAAAACCTCCGTTCCCAGCTGAAGGAATATCTGGACGAGGCTTCCAAGTGCAAAAACGAGATCTCCGAGCTCAAGCGTGAGATCTTTAAGTTACAGAATCAACGCTGATGCATACGGAACTGCTCGCCCCCGCCGGAAGCTATGATGCCCTGCGTGCCGCCGTGCAAAACGGTGCGGACGCCGTTTATTTGGGCTATGGCGATTTTAATGCCCGGCGCAATGCTAAAAATTTCAGCGAAGAGGAATTTCGCGCCGCTGTGCGCTATTGCCACGCGCGGAATGTCAAAGTCTATTTAACCTTAAACACCCTCCTCTTTGACCGCGAATTTGCGGCTGCGGAGGATGTGGTTTCCTTCGCCAGCGCCATCGGTGTCGATGCCGTCCTTGTACAGGATCTCGGCGTTTTACAGATGGTGCGCGCCGCCGCACCCGATCTGCCTGTCCATGCCAGCACCCAGATGTCTATTCACAATACGGACGGCGCTTTGGCTGCCAAAGCGCTGGGCCTTTCCCGTGTCGTTCTCGCCCGGGAAATGACAAAAGAGCAAATTGCCGCCGTCTGCGCCATCGAGGGTGTGGAAACGGAAGTATTTGTCCACGGTGCCCACTGCATGTGCTACAGCGGTCAGTGCTCCATGAGTGCGCTGATCGGCGGACGCAGCGGCAACCGCGGCACCTGCGCCCAGCCCTGCCGCCTGCCCTACACCCTTACCGCCAGCTCCAGCCAATATCCCCTGAGTTTGAAGGACATGAGTCTTGCAGACCATATTCAGGAGCTTTGTGAGATGGGCGTTGCGTGTTTAAAATTAGAGGGCCGCATGAAGCGCCCGGAATATGTGGCTGTGGTCACCCGCATCTATGCCGACCTCCTGCGGCAGCAGCGCACCCCCACCGCCGAAGAACGGATGGATTTAACCGCCGCCTTTTCCCGCAGCGGCTTTACCGACGGCTATTATGCCGACCGCACCGGCAGCGAGATGTTTGGCGTGCGCCGGGAAAATACACCCGAACCCAAGCAGCTTTTTGACGCTGCCCGGGAAACCTATGAACACAAGGAGCACTTTCACGCAGGCATCGAGATGGAACTGACCATTCGGGCAGGGGAGGAAAGCCGCCTCACCGTTCTGGACTTTTCGGGAAACCGTGCGGACGTCACCGGCCCCGTGCCAGAGGCGGCACGCAGCCGCCCCCTCAATGCAGAGGATTTAAAGGAACGTCTGAAAAAGACCGGCGGCACGATCTTCCTACCCGAGCGTATCACGGTTCATCTCGACGAGGGGCTTTCCCTGCCGGCATCCGCCATCAACGCCCTGCGCCGTGACGCACTGGATCTGCTCAGCGAACATCGCTGCGCTCCGCCGGTACGCCGCACAGGAGAGTATACCCCTGCGGCAAAGCAAAACAGGCGCAACGACGCGCCCCTCTTCACGGTGTCGATCCACGATCCTGCCCAGCTTTCCGAAGAATTGTTCACCCTTGCCCCTGCGCGCGTTTATTTCCCCATTGAAAAGCTGGGCGCCCTCGATCTGCATATGGCAAAAAATACGGAACTCTATGCCGTTCTGCCCCGCATCTATAAAGAGCAAGAGCGTGCAAAGCTCCTTTCCATGCTGCGCCATGCGGAAGATATGGGCATTTCCGGTGTGGCGATTTCCAACATCGGTCATCTGCATCTGCTGAAAGGCTGCGCCCTCCCCATGGCAGCGGATTGGGGTATGAACGTGACCAACAGCGAAACGCTGCGCTTTTTGCACCGGGCAGGCTGCACCTCCGCCACCGTTTCCTTTGAGCTGCGGCAGGAGCAGATTCGTGACCTTCAGAAATGTTTACCGGCAGAAGCCCTTGTTTACGGACGTCTGCCGCTGATGATCACCGAAAACTGTTTGAATCAGGACGGGCATGGCACCTGCCGCTGCGGTGAAGGCCCTGCCGTATTGACCGACCGCACCGGCGCAAAGTTCCCCGTCCTCCCTGTCTTTGGCTGCCGCAATGAAATGCAAAACTCAAAAATCCTCTTCCTTGCCGATAAACCCGATTATCAGCATCTTGGTCTGACCTTTGCCCGTCTGCGCTTTACAACGGAAACCAGCCGTGAATGTGTCCATGTGCTGCGCCGTTATCTCGGTGAGGGCAGCTGGATGCCAGAAGAATACACACGGGGACTGTTCTACCGCAGTGTAGAATAACTTCCCGCATAGGATAAATAAAGGAGCATTCTTATGCCCAAACTGATTTTAGCTTCCAAATCTCCCCGCCGCCGGGAGCTGCTCGACCGCATGGGGCTTGCCCATACAGTCATCAGCGTGGATACCGACGAACACTTTCCCGACGGTCTTTCTCCCGAAGATGTGGTAACGTATATTTCCAAAGGAAAGGCCCTCGCTGCCGCCGCTCAGGTCACCCCTGAAGATCTTGTCATCACTGCCGATACCATGGTTTTTCTCGATGACAAAAAGCTCGGAAAACCGAAAAACGAAGAGGATGCCTTTGCCATGCTGTCCGCCCTGTCGGGGCGGGGGCACACGGTCTGCACCGGAGTTACCGTGATGCAGGGCAGCCGCCTCCTCACAGAGGCGGAAGCCACCCATGTGTATTTTGCCCCCCTGTCCGAGGATACCATCCGCGCCTATATTCGCACCGGAGAACCCATGGACAAAGCCGGCAGCTACGGCATTCAGGGCATGGGTGCCCTGCTGGTCGAGAAAATTGACGGGGACTTTTTCAACGTCATGGGGCTGCCTGTACGGCGCTTATCCACCATGCTGAAACAATTCGGCGTGGATATTCTTTCCTAAGTTTTTTAACACGAGGTTGCATACATGAAAGACTTCTTTTCAAAACACGGCATCTGGATTCTGCTGGTGGCCGTCATTGTCACAGTGACGATGGCCGGTCTGTCTGCCTTCGGCACGGGCATTGCCACTCCGCTGAAAGATGCCGCGGAAATTATTTCCAGTCCTTTTCGCGCAGGCATGACCGCCGCTTCCAACTGGGTCGGTGACCGTATTCGTTTTGCCGATGAATTTGATGCCATGAAAGAGGAAAATCAGAAATTAAAGGAGCGCATTGCCAAGCTTGAAGAAGAGATTCGTCAGGCACAGGCAGACAGCACAGAAAATCAGCACTTGCGTGAATTGCTGAATCTGCGTCCCCAGCAGCGCGACTTCCGCTATGAATCCGCCATGGTCATTGACCACACCAGCTCCAACTGGACACGGCAGATCACGCTGAACAAAGGCTCTTCCATGGGAATCGAACCCAAGGACTGCGTGATCGACTCCGAGGGTCATTTGGTGGGCATTGTGTCCGAAGTGGGCACCAACTGGTCCACGGTGCTGACCACTGTGGATACGGACTTTGAAATGGGTGCCATGGTCTTTCGCTCCGGTGAAGCTGCCATTGCCTCGGGTGACTTTAACCTGATGGGCAAAGAGCTTTTAAAGCTGAATTACATCTCCAGCGACGGCACCCTGCTCAACGGCGATTTGATCATCTCGTCGGGTCTTGGAGGCTATTTCCCTTCCAACCTGATCATCGGCAGCGTGCAGGAAGTCATCACAGACGATTCCGGTGCCATGGACTATGCCCTGCTTAAGCCGGGCGTGGATTTCAATAATTTGACAGAAGTGTTTGTCATCACCGACTTTACCATTGTGGATTGATGAGGTGAGAAAATCCCATGTTTACTAAAAAAGCGCTGATCACCAAATGGGTTCTTTACAGCGCAGCATTGATCCTTTTTATTTTATTGCAGCAGGTTTTAAATGCTCTGCCTGCGGTTTGGGGTGTGTCCCCTTTTCTCATGCCCATCATTGTCGCCCTTGTTGCCGCGCTGGAAGGCCCGGTGCCCGGCACGATTTTCGGCATCTGCATCGGCTTTTTCTGTGATTTAATTGGAGGCGGCATTTTTTCCGGCATCTACACCATCTCCTTTTTCTGCATCGCCCTTGCCATTTCCATTATTTCAAAGGACTGGGTCATGCATAATATATTTGGCAGTCTGATTTACGCTTTGATTTCTTTTTTCATTTTAGATGTATTCCAGACATTGTTTCTCCTGCTTTTCAAGGGTGCGGAGCTTATGGTTATTTTGAGCCTTGCAGGCCGTGAAATTGCGATTTCCATTTTGTTTACCATTCCCGTTTTTTTCCTCTATAACTATCTTCACCGCCTTTTCCGCTACGATTGATCAAAGGAGTCTCCTATGGAATATTCTAAAAATCCTAAAAATCCACAATATCGTGTATGGATTCTTCTAGGCTGCGTGCTGGCTGTGCTGGCTGCCTACCTGTTTGTAATGTTCGATCTGCAAATTGTTCACGGTGCGGATTACCGCAGCCAATCAGTCACGCAGATCGTACGTTCCACTACGGTGGAAGCCGCGCGCGGCGACATTACCGACCGCAACGGAAAACTGATGGTCGGCAATCGCCAGACCTATACATTGACCTTCGATTCTTCCCTTCTGTCGGACGGTATCGATCAAAACAGCGCCATTTTGCGTCTGGTCAATCTGTGCATTGACCAAAACGTTGAATATACTGATCGCATCCCCATTACAAAAACAGCCCCCTATGCCTACATCGAAGTATCCAAAACCCAGCAGAAGCACTTCGACCGCTTTATCAAGGAATCTCTGAAGCCTTATCTTGAAAAGCAGCTTAAAAAGCGTGCATCCCAGACAGAAGCGGCAAAAAATGACCGAAAAGGCAAAACCAAACCGCCCCAGCCGGATGCGTTTTTTGATGATCCCACGCTGAACATTGAAAATATGACGGCCGGGCAGACGATGGATGCGATGCACCATTACTTTGAAATTGATCCGAAGCTGTCTGCCGCCGATGCACGCAAAATCATGGCGGTGCGCTGGGAGCTGGCACTGCGCCAAACCTATGCCACCACTGCCTATGTGCTGGCAGATGACATTGACATCAACCTGATTACTTTAATCAAAGACGGGGACTATCTCGGTGCTGAAATCGGCCTTGCCTCCACCCGTCAATACGAAACGTCTGCCGCCGCCCATATCCTCGGTTATGTCGGCGACATCAATCCTGAGCAGTATGCCGAATTGAAGGACAAAGGCTATTCCATTAATGCCACCATCGGTCAGGACGGCGTGGAAGCTGCCTTTGAAAGCTATCTCCACGGCACCAACGGCAGACGCATTTCCAACGTCAACGACGACGGCAAGGTTACCAGTGAGCTGTATACCAAAGCGCCAAAACCCGGCAATACTACGGAACTGACCATCGATTTGGAATTGCAGGAGGCAACAGAGCAGCTGCTTGCCAAAAAAATTGAAGAAATCAGTAAAAAAGACGGTATTCAGCGGGGCGGGGCGGCTGCCGTCATAGAAATCGGCACCGGCGATGTGCTCACCCTCGCCTCCTATCCCACCTACAATCTTACTGATTTTACAAAGCACTATAACGAATATTTGAAAGATCCCGGCAAGCCTCTGGTCAACCGTGCCACCATGGGTCTTTATGCCCCCGGCTCCATTCTCAAGCCCTTGAGTGCCGTGGCTGCATTGGAGTCCGGCGTGACCAATGTGAACGAAACCCTCTATGATACCGGCAAATGGACTTACCCCGGCTACGCCTCCAGCTATGCACGCTGCTGGTATCGACCCGGTCACGGGCGTGTGGACGTGCGTGAATCCATCAAGGTATCCTGTAACTATTATTTTGCGGAAATGGGCTACCGTATGGGTCTTGAAACGCTGAACGAATATATTTCCGCCTTTGGTCTAGGCGAGCATACAGGCATTGAAATCGGCGATTATGCCGGTAAACTCGCCTCGGAAAAAGAAGGCGAGGATCAGGCGCCCTGGGCAGCGTTCGGTCAGGCAAACCAGTCCTACACTATTTTGCAGCTGGCAAATTATATTGCAACCCTCGCCGGCGGCGGTGAATATTATCAGCCCCACCTGCTCAAATCCGTCCGGAGCTTTGATAACTCCGAGCTGATCTACGAGTCTAACCCCCAGCCCTCCCACACCATCGACATCGCCCCCCAGCATCTCAATGCTGTTTTGGCAGGTATGCACGATCTGGCTACGACCGGCAATGTGTACCAGTATTTTAAAAACTGTGTTGTAGAAGCCGGCTGTAAAACCGGTTCTGTACAGACCGGACGGAAAATTGCGGACGGTACTTTTGTTGCCTTCGCGCCCTATGATGATCCCCAGATTGCTGTGGCAGTTGTCATTGAAAAAGCAAGTGCCGGTGCGGTACTGGCTTCCACTGCGGTGGAGATTTTAAACACCTACTTTACCGAGGATCAGATTGCCACCACCATGATCGGCGAAAACCAGCTGCTGGGCTGATGTTTTTTCTCTTTTCCTGACTGTATTTTAACTGCAATCTTTCAAAACTGGAGTGAGCCTTATGTTGGATAAATCCATTTTTCATCCCCGTCTTTCCATTCATAAAACCCCCTTTGGAGCGGTGCCTACGGGCACCGCTGTCCATTTCTCAACGGGTCTGCCGCAGCAGGCTGTCAGCTGCACCCTCTCCCTCTCATCGGAGTTTCACAGCACAAACAGAAGGATTTCGATGGCGTGCAGCATGGATGGATTTCACTGCACCTATACCGCGCCCGATGACATTGATCTGATCTGGTATACCTTTCTCTTTTCCTTTGCCGATGGGAGCACGCGGCAGTATGGCGCAGACGGTTTCTCCCCCGACGGCGAAAGCGCCCCCCCGTTTCAGCTGACGGTATATGACGGCAGCACACAGACCCCCGACTGGTTCGGTGACGGCATCACCTATCAGATTTTTCCCGATCGCTTCTGCCGTTTGGAAAAGCCTGATCCCTCAGGTATGATTGGCAACCGCTGGGTACACGATGATTGGAACGAACCCGTTGCTTATCAAGCCGAGAATGGCGTGATTACCAATCGTGACTTTTTTGGCGGCAGCCTGAAGGGCATTTTGTCCCGTTTGGATTATCTCCAGAGCCTGTCCGTTTCCACAATTTATCTCAATCCCATTTTTGAAGCCGCCTCAAACCATCGCTATGACACCTGCGACTACGGGCAGATCGACCCGATGCTGGGCACAGAACGTGATTTTCGTCTTTTATGCAGCGAAGCAAAGAAACGCGGCATGCGCATTATCCTTGACGGTGTGTTTAATCATACCGGCAGCGGCAGCCGCTATTTCAATGCCTATGGGTGGTATGATACTGTGGGTGCGGCACAAAGCAAGGACTCCCCGTGGTATGACTGGTTTACCTTTACCCATTGGCCCGATGACTATTCCGCCTGGTGGGGAATCAAAACACTGCCCCAGGTGCAGGAATCTCATCCCTCCTATTTGGACTATATCATAGAGAACAACGATTCCATTGTACGACGCTGGCTGCGTGCAGGTGCTTCTGGCTGGCGCCTTGATGTGGCAGATGAGCTGCCCGACAGCTTTATTGAAAAGCTGCGCACCGCTGCCACTGAAGAAAAAAAGGATGCCATTGTCATTGGAGAAGTCTGGGAGGACGGCTCCAATAAAATCGCCTATGGTCAGCGGCGCAAATATCTTTTGGGCCACGAAACCCACAGTCTGATGAATTATCCTTTTCGTATGTCTGCTATTGCGTGGCTGCAAGGCGGTGACGCAATGGAGTTTATGGAAACCATGGAAACCATTCGGGAGCATTATCCTCCTGCTGCCTTCTATTCCTCTATGAACAGTCTCGGCACCCATGATACCCCTCGGATTTTGACTCTCTGCGGTCAAAGCGAGGATCTCAGCAAATATGACCGAGACTGGCGCGCCCACTATCAGCTCAGCCACAATGAGCTGCAGCGAGGACTGCGCCGCTTGAAGCTGGCATCCACTCTGCTGTATACCTTTCCCGGATCGCCCACGGTATTCTATGGCGATGAAGTGGGGCTGCAAGGCTGCGAAGATCCATTCAACCGTGCTCCCTTCCCCTGGGGCAAAGAAAACACAGCGCTCCTCGCCCACTATCGCATTTTAGGTAAGCTCCGCCAAAGCCGCAGCTCTCTGCGCAAAGGCAGCATTGAATATCTGCGCGCCGAGGGCGGATTGCTGGTTTTTCGCCGCACCTATGGCAAGGAATTTACACTCATTGCCCTCAACAACGGCACATCCGACACAGAGCTTTCCCTGCCGTGGCATACGCCTCTTGCCAAGGATGCCTTGTCGCAGCAGCAATTTGCTGTGCAAAACGGAATGCTTCATATTGTGCTTCCACCCGAAAACGGCATGGTGCTGATTGAATCTTGAATTTATCTTTCCGGAATGTTTCACATGAAACATTCCGGTTCTTTTTTTACTGCATTGTTTCACGTGAAACATTTGCTGATTTTGCCCAGTTCCTTTGTTTCACGTGAAACATTTTTTAAAATACTGCATTTTATTCTGCTTTCTCCGGGTTTTTCCTTGTTAATGGGACATAATAATGATATAATGACAACATATGTAAAATGACATGAGTTTCTGTGCTTTTGTGCACAAATCAACAGGAGGTTGGTGTCCAAATGGCAAAAATCGTGGCAGTTGTCAACCAGAAAGGCGGCGTAGGCAAAACGACGACCTGTGTCAGCCTGACGGCCGCATTGAAAGAGAAAGGAAAAAATGTACTGCTGTGTGACTTTGATCCTCAGGCAAACTCCACCTCCGGCATGGGCGTGGATAAAACGGTATCTTCCGGCATCTATGATGTTTTGATCAACGGTACAGATGTGGAAAAAGCCGTTGTGCCCACCAACTGGGGCGATGTGCTTCCCTCCTGCAAGAGCCTTGCCGGTGCAGGCATTGAAATGATCGGTATGGAACAGCGGGAATTTCTGCTGAAAGAAGCACTGGAAATTCTCTCCCCACGCTATGACTATATTTTCATTGATTGTCCTCCCTCTCTGGAGCTGCTGACGCTGAACGGCCTGTGCGCCGCAAGCACCCTGCTCGTTCCCGTGCAGGGTGAATATTATGCGCTGGAGGGACTGAGTGATCTTTTGAGCACAGTGCGTATTGTGAAGCGTTCCCTCAATCCCGACATCGAATTGGAAGGCGTACTGCTGACCATGTTTGACGGAAGAACCAATCTGGCAAACCAGGTTGCCGAAGAAGTGAAGCGCTACTTCCCCGGCAAAGTTTATGCCACTGTGATTCCCCGTACCGTGCGTCTGTCCGAAGCACCCAGCTTTGGCAAGCCAATTACGGCATATGACCATTCCGGCCGCGGAAGCGAGGCATATCTGGCATTGGCAGATGAATTTTTGCAAATCAACGGCGATCAAGCCGCCAAAAAATAAAAAAGGAGATATCTTCTATGGCAAGAACTATGCAAAAGGGCCTCGGCAAGGGTCTTGGCGCGTTGCTGGGCGATACCTCACCCCTCACAGCGCAAGGCGGCGAAACCAGTGGCGCAACCATGCTGCCCATTGCCAAAGTAGAGGCTTACCGTAAACAGCCGCGCAAAAACTTTGACGATGAAGCATTGCAGGATCTGGCTGAATCCATTCGCACCCACGGCATTATTCAACCCCTGACCGTGCGCAAGCTCTCATCCGGCTATTATCAAATCATTGCCGGTGAGCGCCGCTGGCGCGCAGCCCGTCTGGCAGGTTTGAGCGAAGTGCCCGTGCTCGTCATTGAAGCCGATGACCGCAAGGCCATGGAGCTGGCAATGATTGAAAACCTCCAGCGTGAAGACCTGAATCCGATCGAAGAAGCGGAGGGCTATAAAATCCTTATGGAGGATTATAACCTGACCCAGGAGGAAGCTGCGGAACGGGTGGGAAAAAGCCGCAGCAATGTTGCCAATATCCTGCGTCTTTTAAATCTTTGCGCCCCCGTGCGCACCATGCTCTCTGAAGGGAAGCTCTCCACCGGTCATGCCCGCGCACTTCTCCCCCTCAAAGCCGCTGCTCAGGAAAAAGCAGCGCAAGCTGTGGTGGAAGGCGAGCTGAGCGTTCGTCAGACGGAAGCACTGGTCAAAAAATTACAAGCACCAGCCAAGCCCGAAAAAGTGGTGGAGCAGCCAAAGGGTGTTGATTATGTGGCAGAGGCTGCAAAGCAGCTGTCCGGGCATCTTTCTCGTGGCTGCCGCATTGTCGCCGGTAAGAAGAAAGGTAAAATTGAGCTGGAATACTACGATATGGACGATTTAAACGACCTGATTGATGCCCTGTCCACATTAAATGTAAAAAAGCACAGCAACTAAAACTATTTTGTCGCAGTGAAAGGACTGACGAACTCCCATGAAAATTGAAAAGCGTGACGAAGCAGCAGAATCTTCTGCGCCTGTGTCAACTGCTCCCCAGCAAAACGCCCCCACGCACAAGCCCGTTGTCAAATATCTGGTGATCCTGTTTATTATTGCTGTTGCTCTGATTCTCGCCTCTTTTGTAATGAATCAGCACAGCAATGCCAAAGTATTGCAGGAATTGCAGGGGCAGGTGGAAACTTTGCAGCAGCTTCAGAATACAGAAGCAAAATATCACGAAGCCATGGCGGAAATAGAAGCTCTGAATAAGCAAATTGAGGAGTTGACCGTGAAAAATGAGGAGGCTGCCAGTGCGCAGCAGGCGCTGGAACTTCTTTGGCAGCTTGAGCATTTATATGCTGACGGCAAAAATGATGCATGCCACGCGATCATTAAGGACTTGAAACAGGATGATCTGTATCTCCTCCTCCCTGCCAACGCAGAAGGAAAAGAAGATTCAAAATATGAATCTCCTGCTGCCGCCTTTCAGCGGATTGACGAAGCACTGAATCCCACAGAGAAAGCCGATGCTTCCGGGGATGATAAGGCCGCCACCCAAAAGGATGGAGCTGCCACCGAAAAGGATGCGCAATAATTTGATCAATATTTATAATTTAGAGGTGTAAATCTATGTTGGATATGAGATTTCTCCGTGAAAATCCGGAGATCGTAAAGGAAAATATCAAAAAGAAATTCCAGGACTTCAAACTGCCTCTGGTCGATGAAGTCATTGCTCTGGATGCGGAAAACCGTGCTGCCATCACCGAGGCAAGCGAGCTGCGCGCCCAGCGCAACACCCTGTCCAAGCAAGTGGGTATGCTGATGGGCCAGGCAAAAAAAGACCCCAGCAAGCTGGAAGAAGCAGAAGCTGTGAAGGCACAGGTCAAGGCAAATGCGGACCGCCTTGCGCAGCTGGAGGAAACAGAAGCTGATTTGGAGCAGAAAATTCACAAAATCATGCTTCAAATTCCTCAAATCATCGATCCTTCTGTTCCCATTGGCGAGAGTGATGCATTTAATGTAGAAGTTGAGCGCTTTGGCGAGCCTGTTGTGCCCGATTTTGAAGTGCCCTATCACACCCAGATCATGGAGTCCTTCAACGGTATTGATCTGGATGCCGCAGGGCGCGTTTCCGGCAACGGTTTTTATTATCTTCTGGGTGATATCGCACGTCTGCACGAAGGTGTTTTGGCTTACGGCCGTGATTTTATGATTGATAAGGGCTTCACCTACTGCATCCCCCCCTTCATGATTCACGGAAACGTGGTGGAAGGTGTCATGAGCCAGACTGATATGGACGCCATGATGTATAAAATTGAAGGCGAGGATCTCTATTTGATCGGCACTTCCGAACATTCTATGATCGGTAAATTTATTGACCAGATCATCCCCGAATCTTCCCTCCCCCAAACCCTGACTTCCTATTCTCCGTGCTTTCGCAAGGAAAAGGGCGCCCACGGCATTGAAGAGCGCGGTGTTTACCGTATTCATCAGTTTGAAAAGCAGGAAATGATTGTGGTCTGCAAGCCTGAGGAATCAATGGAATGGTATGAAAAAATGTGGCGCTACAGCGTAGAGCTGTTCCGCAGCTTGAATATTCCCGTGCGTCAGCTGGAGTGCTGCTCCGGTGATTTGGCCGATTTAAAGGTTAAAAGCTGCGATATCGAAGCCTGGTCCCCCCGTCAGCAGAAATACTTTGAAGTCTGTTCCTGCTCCAATCTGGGTGATGCGCAGTCGCGCCGCCTGAAAATTCGCGTTAAGGGTGACGATGGCAAGACTTACCTTGCTCACACACTGAACAACACCTGCGTTGCTCCTCCCCGCATGCTGATTGCATTTTTGGAAAACAATCTCTGCGCTGACGGCTCCGTAAAAATTCCCGAAGCACTGCGTCCTTACATGGGCGGTAAAGAAGTGCTGATTCCCGTCCAGAAGTAATTTTTTATCCATCTCTTCTGTTTTTACACAAAAAACAGCTCTGTTTTAGAGCCGATAACACAGAGCTTTATCGAGGGTTGGGTCATTTTTTGATTTTTTATCGGCTCTATTTCGATTTTCCGCGCAAACCATTGCGCTGCAACGGTTTGCGGATGCGTATTTTAATCTGTTGCTGTTTTACGCATAGAAAAAGAAAATTTTTAGTAAGGAGACTCCATCCATGGCAGATTTAGAAAAAGCCCGTGGTTTTATCGGAGAATTCAAAACCTTTATTGCCCGAGGCAATGTAATGGATATGGCTGTCGGTGTGATCGTGGGCGGTGCCTTTGGTAAAATTACCACCTCCCTTGTCAACGATGTTGTGATGCCTGCCATTTCCATGCTGACCGGCGGCACCAATTTTACGGATTGGAAATTCGTTTTAAAAGATGCGGTACTGGCTGCCGATGGTGTGACCGTGGAATCTGCGGAGGTTGCCATCAAATATGGCAGCTTCCTTTCCACTGTTTTGGATTTTTTGATCATTGCCTTCGTCGTATTTTGTATGGTGAAGCTCATCAACGGCATGCATGACCGCCTGCGCAAAAAGCAGGAAGATGCTCCCAAAAAAGAGGATGCTCCCACAGAACCCACCCCTTCAAAAGAGGAAATTCTGTTGACGGAAATCCGTGATTTACTAAAAAAACAGGCGGAGGATCACAATGCGTGCACTGATTAAACAAGGCTTGATTGATATGAATTTGTCCACCCGTGTGCCGGGCAATGCTGCGGAGCATTTATCGCGGTACGGGCAGATACTCCTGGAAAAAAACCAGGTCATGAATCTCACAGCCATTACCGAGCCTGATCAGGTGGCACAGCTGCACATGCTGGACTGTGCCGCACTGCTGCAATGCTGTGACTTTCAGGGCAAGCGTCTTTTGGATGTGGGTACCGGTGCAGGCTTTCCCGGCATGGTGCTCAAAATTCTGGTTCCCTCGCTGGACGTAACCCTGCTGGACAGCTTGAACAAGCGTCTGGACTGGCTCAACGAAGTGTCCACCGCACTTGCTCTGCGCGACATTCGGACTGTCCACGCCCGCGCGGAGGAAAAAGCCGCCGATGAACAGTTCCGTGAATCCTTTGATTTTGTCACCTCCCGTGCTGTGGCAGATCTTCGTATGCTGTGCGAGCTCTGCCTGCCCTATGTGAAAGTCGGCGGCGAAATGGCTGCCATGAAAAGCACCCAGAGCACCGAGGAGCTTTCCGATGCAGGACGCGCCGTTTCGATTTTGGGCGGCCAGATTCTCCCTGCTTTCGATTACACGATTCCCGGCACCAACATCACCCACCGTATTGTGCGCATCAAGAAAATCGCACCCACACCGGCAAAGTATCCGCGCCGTTTTGCGCAGATCAAAAAAAATCCGCTGTAATACGATTTGATGAACTTTATATTCTCAAAAGGAGTTGACCCGTTTGGGGACTGCATATGTTGTTGCTTCCGGTAAAGGAGGCACAGGAAAAACATCCTTTGTTGCCGGCGTTGGTTCGGCTCTTGCCTATTCCGGCTACAAAACACTCTGCATCGATGCCGACATCGGCTTGCGCAATCTGGATATTGCCCTGGGCATGACCGACCGCGTTTTGATGACCTTTGCAGATGTGATCCAGGGCCGCTGCAGTCTGGAAAAAGCTGCCGTTGCCCATCCGCAAATTCCCATGCTGCATTTGCTCACTGCACCCATGCAGCGCGATATTGGGCACATTTCACCGGAAGAGATGCGAAGCTTTATTCAGGAGGCAAAGAAACAATTCGACTTTTGCATTATCGATGCCCCTGCCGGACTCGGCTCCGGCTTCCGTCTGGCTGCCAGCGGTGCAGACCGTGCTATCATTGTCACCACCACCGACTCTCCCTCCCTGCGCGATGCCCAGCATGCCGTGATGGAGCTGTCTGACTATCCCATGCGCTCCCGTCATCTGGTTGTCAATCGTGTGGAAAAGAAGCTGCTGCGCAAGCTGCACCGCAATATTGATGATGCCATTGATACAGCCGGTCTTCCCCTGATCGGTATTGTCCCGGAAGATACCCATGTGCAGCTTGCCACCAACCGTGAAATTCCGATTATCCTCACGGAGTCCAAGGGTGCTGCCAGAGCTTATACCAATATCGCAAAGCGTCTGTGCGGAACCCATATTCCGCTGATGAAGCTCTGAGCGCATCCTATTGATATCCTATAAAAAGCAATTCTTTATTCGCTTTTTACAAACTGAAAATGATATTATAATATTAAGAAAGAAGGGGGTTTTTATGAACATCGCCTTAATGTCCGAAAACTCAAAAAAGGAGCTGATGGTGCAGTTTTGCATTGCGTACTGCGGTATCCTTGCACATCATTCCATCTGTGCCACAGATACCACCGGTCTGCTTGTCACAGAAGCAACCGGACTGCCTATCCACCGCTACATGTCCCACGCCCACGGCGGCATCCAGCAAATCGGTGCCCTGCTGGATTTGAATGAAATTGATATGGTGTTGTTCTTCAAAGATCCGTATTCCGATCAAATGACCGATGATGTAAACTATATTTCGTGCCTGTGCGATGCAAACAATGTGCCTTTTGCCAGCAATATCGCCACAGCCGAAATTCTGATTCAGGGTCTGAAATACGGCGACCTTGATTGGCGTGATATCGTCAATCCCAAAAACAAGAAATAAGGTGTTCCCGTGTGGGGCAGCCCTCCACACGGGATGCTTCTTCCACTGAAATTCTTTGACACAAATGAGATGGCTTTTGGCAGCAGTTCCCTGCAAAACAGGACACAAAACGACGGAAAAAGGTGCAAAAAAAGGCTCTTTTCCCGTATTTTGCATTGACAGAGCACTTTTACACATACTATAATAAAGATTACCGTAACGACGGCGCAGGAGTATATTCGTCTTTCTCCGCACAGAGACTGGGGTCATCGGCTGCAAGCCCCTCTGAGAAACGAGCAGAAGACAGCGCCCGAGCGGGGATGGAAACATCCGCGGTTCTCTTCCCGCAACAGAAGATGAAAGGAAAGGATTTTTTTCAGATCCTTTTGAACTTGGGTGGCACCACGAAGCAGTTTTTTATGCTCTCGTCCCGGGATTTCCGGGGTGGGAGTATCTTTTTTATATCCCCATTTCCGAAAAAATCAACATCCTAAGGTAAAGGAGTTTTATATCATGGAAAAAATCAAACCCCACACCCTCTCCGGCTTTATGGAGCTGCTGCCTGCCCCGCAGCAGCAAATGGAGCGCATGATGCAGATCCTGCGCCAAACCTATTCCCTCTATGGCTTCACAGCACTGGATACCCCCCAGATCGAAGCAGCAGATGTGTTGCTGGCCAAGGGCGGCGGCGAAACTGAAAAGCAGATTTACCGCTTTCAAAAGGGCGACAGCGACCTTGCTCTGCGCTTTGACCTGACCGTACCCCTTGCCAAGTATGTCGCCCTGCACTACAGCGAGCTGACCTTCCCCTTCCGCCGCTATCAGATCGGCAAGGTCTACCGCGGTGAGCGCGCCCAACGCGGCCGGTTCCGTGAATTTTATCAGGCGGATATCGATGTCATCGGCGACGGTCAGCTGTCCATTGTCAATGAGGCGGAAATCCCCTCCATCATTTACCGCACCTTCACCGAGCTGGGGCTTAAACGCTTCCAGATCCGTGTAAACAACCGCAAAATCCTCAACGGCTTCTACGAAATGCAGGGGCTGAGCAGTGTTTCCGGCGATGTAATGCGCACAGTGGACAAGCTGGATAAGATCGGCGCGGCCAAAGTGCGCGCCTGCCTGGTGGATGACTTTTCCGTCAGTGAAGCTGCTGCCGATGCCGTGCTGAATTTCATCTCTATTCAGGGCACCAGCGCGGAAATGCTCGCTGCCCTCGAAGGCTACCGCGGTAAAAACGAGCTGTTTGACACCGGCTTGGACGAGCTGAAAACCGTGGTGGACTGCGTCCGTGCCTTTGGTGTGCCCGAGGAAAACTTCGCCGTGGATCTGACCATTGCCCGCGGTCTGGACTATTACACCGGCACCGTTTACGAAACCACCATGCTGGACCATCCCGAAATCGGCTCCATCTGCTCCGGCGGCCGCTACGATAATCTGGCGGAATACTACACCGACAAGCAGCTGCCCGGCGTAGGTATCTCCATCGGTCTGACTCGGCTGTTCTATGTTTTGCAGGAGCAGAAGATGCTCAACGATGCCATGAATACTTCCCCCGCGGATGTTATCATCCTGCCCATGAGCGATGATTTGGCGCCTGCCATTTCTCTTGCAACCGCCCTGCGTGCCGAAGGTGTGCGCACCCAGCTGTACGCTGAACAGAAGAAGTTCAAGGCCCGCATCAGCTATGCAAACAAACTCCATATTCCCTTTGCGGTCTTTCTGGGTGAAGATGAGATCAACGCCGGCAGCGCCACCGTCAAGGATTTGTACCTAGCCGATGACCTCAGCGATGCGGAAAAGGCCGAGCAGGAGGCAAAGGGGATTTTCAAGCAGATCACGCTGCCTGTTTCCGATGCAGTTGCGTATGTGAAAAAACGCCTTGCCGAGAACGCACAGCAGCCCCCCATTCTCGACCGCGGCCATATCACTGAGAAATACAACCTCCAGCAGCCCTGAGCTACAGTGAATACAAAAAGTAATTTTACTATACAAAAATACAAAATGAAATTAAATTTTTATTTCAAATTGTAATAATATTCTATTTTTATACTTTTAGGAGTTGAATTTATATGAATTCTGCAACCACTTACCGCAGCCATACCTGCAACGAACTGCGCATGGACCATGTGGGTCAGACCGTCAAGCTGGCCGGTTTTATGGACAATCTGCGTGAGGTCAGCGCAAACCTGGCCTTCGTTGTTCTGCGTGATTTTTACGGCACCACCCAGATCGTTGTGGAGGACGAAGCACAGATGCAGCTGCTGAAAGGGCTGAACAAGGAATCCACCCTCTGCGTCACCGGCACCGTGCGCGAGCGCGCCAGCAAGAACCCAAAGCAGGAAACCGGCGATATTGAAGTGGTTCCCGAAACCATTGAGGTGCTGGGCCGCTGCCAGCACAACGAGCTCCCCTTCCCTATCTCCCGCAGCCGCGAGGCAGATGAGAGTGCCCGCCTCAAGTATCGCTATCTTGATCTGCGCAATGCGGAGGTGCAGAAAAATATCGTTTTGCGTTCCAATGTGGTTGCGGCTCTGCGCAGCGCCATGACGGAAAAGGGCTTTATGGAAATCACCACGCCCATTTTGACTGCCTCTTCTCCCGAGGGTGCCCGTGACTATCTGGTTCCCTCCCGCAAGCATCCGGGCAAATTCTATGCGCTGCCTCAGGCTCCCCAGCAGTTCAAGCAGCTGCTGATGGCTTCCGGCTTTGATAAATATTTCCAGATTGCGCCCTGCTTCCGTGACGAGGATGCCCGCGGCGACCGCAGCCCCGGCGAATTCTATCAGCTGGATATGGAAATGGCTTATGCAGGTCAAGAGGACGTGTTTCCCGTTCTGGAAGACGTTCTGCCCCCCATTTTTGCAAAGTTCGGCACCTATAACACCGCTTCTTCCGCGCCCTTCCGGCGGATTCCCTATCTGGAGTCCATGGAAAAGTACGGCAGCGACAAGCCCGACCTGCGTATTGATCTGACCGTTACCGATGTGACAGAGCTGCTTTGCGACTGCGGCTTCGGTCCCTTCGAGGGCAGCACCGTCAAGGCTGTACCCGTGACCAACTTCACCGCCACCCGCAAGCAGATCGACAAGCTGTGTGCAGATGTGGAAGTACAGTCCGGCGAAAAGACCTACTGGTTCCGGCTGGACGAAAACGGCGAAATCGTCGGCGGTATCGCAAAGTTTGTGCAGGAAAAGAAAGACGCCGTGATTGCGGCGCTCAACCTGACACCCAACACCTTTGTGGGCCTCACCGCAGGCAAGCTGCTCACCGCCCAAAAGACCGCGGGCGTGCTCATTAAAATGCTGCCTGCCCTGGCACCCCAGCACATGGACAAGGAACGCTATGAATTCTGCTGGATCGTGGACTTCCCCATGTATGAGATTGGCGAAGAGAGCGGCAAGCTGGAATTCTGCCACAATCCTTTCTCCATGCCCAACGGTGGTTTGGAAATTCTCAAAAAAGCGGCTGCCGGTGAGGTAGATCCTCTCAGCATCACCGCATGGCAGTACGATCTGGTGTGCAACGGTGTGGAGCTGTCCTCCGGCGCTGTGCGTAACCACGACCCCGAAATCATGATCGAGGCATTCAAGATGGTGGGCCTTGGCGAAGAGGATGTGAAGGCAAAGTTCCCTGCCATGTACAATGCATTCACCTATGGTGCACCTCCTCATGCAGGTATTGCTCCCGGCGTGGACCGCATGGTCATGCTGCTGAGCGCTGAGGATTCCATTCGTGAAGTCATTCCCTTCCCCATGAATAAGAATGCACAGGATCTGATGATGGGCGCGCCCGATATTGTTTCTCAGGCGCAGCTGGATGAGCTCAGCATCGCTGTTGTCAAGAACGAAGACTGATTTTCGCGCCCATCTGCGCGCGCTGCGCGCCCTCAAGTGTTTTGCTCTGCAAAACCTTGGCGCAGGGGCAATTCATTTGCCCCGAAGCTTATTTGATTCTTTCAGGGTTCCCAAATGGGATGCCCCATTTGGGAGCTGCGCGCCCGATGTTGTCTCCCAAGCACAGCTGGATGAGCTCAGCATCGCTGTTGTCAAGAACGAAGAAAACTAACTGCTTTTTATGATGGATGATACCCCCCACGCTCTCACTTTGTGCGAGTGTGGGGGGCATTATTTGTTCCATTTCTTTTATTTCTCAAACATAAAACTAAAAAGCGCAACCTTACGTTAAGTCAAAAGCAAACACTCAAGATGTACGATCATTCACTCTGCTTATTGATATAATTTTCTTCTGCCTGCTGCTGTAAAGCAGCAAGATCTACGGAAAGGGTATGAAGCGTTTGAATGGTATCAGTAATGGCATTGAACAGCAGCGTATATTCTCTAGTGAGATAATCGGGATGTTTCATTTGCATTGCTATGATTCCTCCTTAAAATCCAATCTGTGATGTATGTACTATACCCGACAAAACCTAAAAAAGATGTCGATTTTCTGTAGGAAACGGTTTTTTTATGATATATAATAGCAAAATCGAACCATTCAGTGGGAATTTAGCCGCATATAAAATGGATTTCTGCTTTAGAAAAAAAGTAATCCCCCAGCCATTCACATGACTGGGGGATTACTGCATTTCGATTTCCAATGGACAATACCTACGCTTTCTATAAAATCTATAACAAGCAAATGTTGCTATTCAGAATTGCGTGCTCTCAAAAATCTTTTCGTTTTCCATACGTTTCTCTACAAACCTTCATAGGTGCGCTCTTGACACACATTGCTTATATCAAGCTGGTTTGGAACTTCTGGTGCGAATTGAAAATTTCTGTCGGCTTTCGCAGTTCCTGCTTCTTAGTCGTTGGAAGAAGCTACCTCAACCGGATCTTTGGAATCACCCCTTTCTCTTGTTCTTTCTGTCTATAATATACTACAATTCCTTATTTTTGTCAATTGCATTTGTATATTTTTACCCGTTCTGTTTTCAACAAATTGAACTGTTTTCTTTTGTTGACGATTACCAAAGCACCTCTGTTTTGCGTCATACCGTCCTGAAAAAGCACCCAAAAACTACACCTGCCGCCATTGGAGCGGCAGGTGTACCATCTGTTCAGTTCAAATGCGCCGTCTGCTCGATTGGCAGAGAATACATAATGGCATGGGCATCTGCCGCGCCGCCGTGCACGGCATCCACACGCTCCATAATTGCATTGCGCTCGCCCCGACTCGCCACAATCAGAATCAATTCACGCTCACCGGCAAAAGTCGGTCCGCCAAAGGATTCGTGCTCCTTGCTGCGCATAATATGGCTGCGCACCACCGTGCCGCCGCGAGCACCCGCTTCTTTTGCCGTGGTCATCACCGCCTCGGTATAGCCCTGATCCACCGCAATCATAATCATACTCTGCTTGATGCCTTTATCCATGGTACTTCCCTCCTCTTCGGAAACCGCAGTTTGACTCAGCAACATATTGGCGGCCTTCATACTCGCTGCCGTCAAGGGCAGCACACACATAATTCCCTTTGTATGGGCTGTGCTCAAGCCTTCACGATGAATCATATCCACAAGATTTTCAGCCGATTTACGGTTGGTGGGACTAATCAGCACATCACGCTCCGATGTACCGATGCCTAAAATATCCAGCAAGTCAGAAGATGCCGTCCCCTCACCGCTCAGGCGGTAATGAAATTCAATCCCCATCTTTTCATAGACACGGGTGACTTTTTCCGCACCACCACGCTCAACAACTGTAAAAACAACGCACAGCGGCGTTTTTCTTCCGCCCATCACGCCACCTCCTCATCGTCATACTCATCATCATAATACGCAATCCCCGACAGTGCCGGCTCCGGAATCGTTGCCAATCTGCGCTCCTTGCGTACACCCAGATATCCCATCATCTGAATGGTGATCAGGGGTGTCATGGCAACCATGGCAACAATGCCAAAGGCATCCGTCATGATATCGCCGCCCAGCGCACCGCAGGCGCCCATGGCCAGGGGCAGCAGAAATGTGGTTGTCATGGGTCCGGAGGCCACACCGCCGGAGTCGAAGGCAATATTTGTATAAAGCTGGGGCACCATAAAGGTAAGGCCCAGCGCCGCAATATAGCCGGGAATCAAAAGTGCCAGAATGGGGAAGCCCGTCAAAATACGCACCATGGCAAGGCCCACAGATACAGCAACACCGATGCTCATGGCATGCATCATGGCATGATGGGAAACAGAACCGTTGGATACCTCCTCGACTTGCTTTGCAAGAATCTGCACCGCAGGCTCTGCACGCACAATGAAGAACCCCACCAGCATCCCCACAAATATCAGAAGCCATGATGCCGATCCCTGCGCCAGTCCTCCGCCGATGAGCTGCCCGGCAGGCATAAAGCCCACGTTCACCCCTGTCAGAAACATGACAAGACCAAGATAGGTATATAAAAGACCCATTGCCATTTTCCCCAGCTGATGCCTGCGAAAGCGGTGGGTAATCAGCTGAAAAACCAAAAATACCACAATCACGGGCAGCACCGCAGTCAGCACTTCCTCGGCATACACAGGCACTGCACGCATAAATTCCCGTGCCGCATCCTGCGTGGTGAGAATCTCTCCCAAGGGGGTCATGTGATAATCGCCGCTTTCCGGCTTATAAAATACACCCAGCAGCATGACCGCAAGAATCGGTCCCACAGAGCCGAGAGAAACAAAGCCAAAGCTGTCGGAGCCGGAGTTTTTATCGTTTCGCATGGATGCCATACCCACACCCAGCGCCATGATAAAAGGCACTGTGATCGGACCGGTAGTTACACCGCCGGAATCGAAGGCAACGCAGAGAAAATTCCCCGGCGTAAAAAAGGCAAGCATAAAAACAGCACCATAGCAAACAAGAAGCACCTGTGACAGGCGCACTTTCAATCGGATGCGCAGCATGGCACCCATCAGTGCCACACCCACACCCAATGCCACCGCCAAAATCAGCACCATATTGGGAATACTTTGAATCTGGTGGGCCAGCACTTGCAAATCAGGCTCGGCAATGGTCACCACCATACCCAGCACAAAGCAGACCAAAAGCGGAAGGATCAGCTTTTTTCGCTTTGCCAGCTCGATACCGACACCCTCACCCATGGGCAGCATGGAAATATCGACACCGAGGGTAAAAAGCCCCAAACCCACAACCAGCAAAATGGCACCAAATAAAAACAGCACCAGTGCACCCGGTGTGATGGGCGCAATAGATACACTCAGCAGCAGCACGATGGCCGTGATGGGCACAACGGAGGCCAATGCTTCATTTGTTTTTTCCTGTAATGCGTACAATGCTCTCAAATGCTCTCCCCTTCTCCTTTTCGAAAAGAACGCCGCCCCCATTTTTTCAAATAAAAAAATCCATGCCGAAAAAGCATGGACACATCCTTGCAGGATACACAACCAATATCATACGGCAGCGCAAACGTAATTCGCAAATCTGTGCGACAACTTTTGTGGCAGTTCTTTTCGTACTTTTCTCATCAATAGGATAGCATATTTTCTTCCTCTTCGCAAGGAATTTCCCATCCTGCCGCTGCCCTTGCTTTGTATCCTAAAAAAGGATTGTTTCTTCTCCGGTTTGATGTAAAATAGAGAGGAAATCCACATGCAGGAGGTCGTTCAGATGCCCAAGTTTTCAAGCACATTTATTTTATGTATGTTTTGCGCAGTTTTGCTTTGCAGCTGCAATTTATCCACAAATTCCACACCATGGACGGAAAAAAACCCCTCAAATCCTCCCGAAATGCCCATTCCTGCGCCAAAACCCTCAGCAGAACAACTGTGGATCGAGAAAAAACTTTCCACAATGTCCACAGAGGAAAAGGTGGGGCAGCTCTTTTTTGTGCGCCATCATGAGGAAACGGCAGCCGATGCCGCGGCGTATCATCTGGGCGGTGTACTGCTGTTCGGACGGGACTTCAAAGGCAAAACCTATGAGGAAGTCTGCGCAATGACACAAACCCTTCAGGCATCCGCCCGCATCCCCCTGTTGATCGGTGCCGATGAGGAGGGCGGCACTGTGGTGCGTGCCAGCTCCAATTCAAACCTGCGCAGCAGCAAATTTGCAGCGCCGCAGATGGTCTATCAAAAAGGCGGGCTGGATGCCCTCGCCGCAGATGCCCGTGACAAATCCGACTTTCTCCTTGCCCTCGGTGTCAACGTAAACCTCGCCCCCGTGTGTGATTTATCCGCAAATACCGGAGATTATATATATGCACGCACTCTGGGCCTTTCCCCCGAAAAAACGGCAGAGGGAATTTCTTCCATTGTGACAGCAATGAAAGCGCAGCATATCGGCAGTGTCTTAAAGCATTTTCCGGGATACGGCGGCAATGCGGACACCCACACCGGCACCGCCTTGGACACACGCCCCTATGAAACCTTTCTCAACGGCGACTTTCTCCCCTTTCGTGCCGGAATAGATGCCGGTGCCGACAGCGTTCTCGTTTCGCACAATATTGTTCAGTGCATGGACGAAACCCTCCCTGCCTCCCTCTCCGCTCCGGTGCACGAGATCCTCCGCAAAGAGCTGCACTTTGAGGGCGTAATTATGACCGACGATCTTGCGATGGATGCCCTTGCTGCCTACTGCACCGATGAGATGCAGGGTGCGCTTGCCGTTCTTGCCATACAGGCAGGCAATGACATGATCATTACCACCGACTACAAAAACCAGATTTCGGCGGTGATTGCCGCTGTAAAAAGCGGCACCATTTCGCAAGCACAGCTGGATGCGTCCGTTGCGCGGATTTTAAAATGGAAAATTGATTTGGGACTCATCGAGGCTGCTCCATGAGCTGGTATGTGTATATTCTCCGCTGTAGTGACGATACGCTCTACACCGGCTCGACCAACAATTTAGAAAAACGCCTTGCCGCTCATAACAGCGGCCAGGGCGCAAAATATACCCGTGTGCGCAGACCCTGTGTCATGGTGTATCACGAAGGGGCGGAAGATCGCTCCGCCGCCTTGCGGCGGGAAAACGCCATTAAAAAACTGCGCCGTGCCGATAAGATACTGCTGATTGAAAAGGGATAAAAAACGCAGTATAATATAGAGTAAGATATTTTTAATTTCACGAAGGAGGAGTTCTTTCTATGAAAGACGGTTTTGTCTCTGTTGCAGTGGGCAGCCCCAAAATTCAGCTTGCCAACTGCTATTATAATGCCGAACAGATTTTTACCATGATGCGCGCAGCCGAGCGCGAAGGTGTGAAGCTGCTCACCCTGCCTGAATTGTGCATCACCGGCTATACCTGCGGTGACCTTTTTAATCAGCGCACACTGCTGGAAGGCGCAAAGGATGCCCTCAATACCATCCTTGAAGCCACCCGCGCTCTGGAGCTGGTGGCGGTGGTGGGTCTGCCTTTGTCTGTGGAAGGCCGGCTGTACAACTGTGGTGCTGTGATTCAAAAGGGTCATATTCTGGGTGTTGTACCAAAAACCAATCTCCCCAACTACAGCGAGTTTTACGAAAAGCGTCAGTTTACACCTGCACCGAATGAGAATCGCCTTATCTCCCTGTGCGGACAGGAAAATGTGCCCTTTGGCGCAAAAATCCTCTTCCGCTGCAACGAAATGCCCGAATTTACCATCGGTGTGGAAATTTGTGAAGATCTATGGGTGCCCAATCCACCGTCTATCGCTCTGGCAGGTGCCGGGGCAACTGTTTTGTGCAACCCTTCCGCCAGCAACGAAATGGTGGGCAAGGGTGCCCAGCGCCGCACCCTCGTGAAGCAGCATTCCTCCCGCCTGCTCTGCGGCTACCTCTATTCCAGCTGCGGCGAAGGCGAAAGCACATCGGATGTGGTCTTTGGCTCTCATTGCATCATTGCCGAAAACGGCAGTGTTTTGAGCGAAATGCGTTTTGAATCCGGCATGAAAATCAGTGAATTTGACTTCCATAAGCTGGAGAATGAACGCCGCCGCATGCAGCGTTTTGCCATTACCGAGCCTTCTGACGGCTATATGATGATTCCCTTCTCCCTAACCTATGCCGAAACAAAGCTGACCCGTTCTATTTCCGCAACACCCTTTGTGCCTGAAAATGAGGAAAACCGCAGCGAGCGCTGCGAGGAAATTCTGCTCATTGCCTCTCTTGGTCTAAAGCACCGTTTGGAGCATACCCACGCAAAAACAGCGGTGGTGGGTCTGTCCGGCGGTTTGGATTCCACCCTTGCCATGCTCATCACCATGATTGCCATGAAGATGCTGGGGCGTCCCGCCTCCGACGTCATCGCCGTGACCATGCCCTGCTTCGGCACCACCGACCGCACGAAAAATAATGCCGTAGAGCTGGCAGAACGCATGGGCGCCACCCTGCGCACAGTGGATATTTCCGATTCTGTTCGCGCCCATTTTAAGGATATCGGTCAGAGTATGGACGATCACAACGTCACCTTTGAAAACGGTCAGGCGCGGGAGCGCACGCAGGTTTTAATGGATATTGCCAATATGACCGGCGGTCTTGTGATCGGCACCGGCGATTTGAGCGAGCTGGCGCTGGGGTGGGCAACCTACAATGGTGACCACATGAGCATGTATGCCGTCAACGCCTCCATCCCGAAAACACTGGTGCGCCATCTGGTGGACTATGTGGCAAAGGATAATTTGGAGAAGGATGAGGAATTGACCAACGTATTGGAAGATATTCTTGACACCCCCGTTTCTCCCGAGCTTCTGCCGGCTGTCAATGGAAAGATTGCCCAGAAAACGGAAGATCTGGTCGGTCCATACGAGCTGCATGATTTCTTCCTGTTCTATATCGTTCGCTGCGCTTTCCCCCCTCGCAAGGTTTACCGTTTGGCAAAGTGTGCTTTCTGCGGACAGTACAGCGATGAAATCATTTTGAAATGGCTGAAAACCTTCTACCGCCGGTTCTTTGCCCAGCAATTCAAGCGCAACTGCCTGCCCGACGGCCCCAAGGTCGGCTCTGTTTCCTTCTCTCCCCGCGGCGATTGGCGTATGCCCAGCGATGCCATGGCACAGCTGTGGCTCGATGAGCTGGAGCTGCTGGAAGATGCCGGAAACGACATTGTGAAAATGTGATTTTTTTGGGGAAGGCAGCGACTCTGCCTTCCCCTTTCATCCATAAACAAGGATAAGGAGTTTTTTATGAAAACTGTTACCCTCTATACCGACGGTGCATGCAGCGGCAATCCCGGTCCCGGCGGCTGGGGCGCTATTTTGATGTACGGCGGTCACGAGCTGGAATTATCCGGCGGTGAAGAAAGCACCACCAACAATCGCATGGAGCTTTTGGCTGTGATCCGTGCCCTGCAAAAATTAAAGGAGCCATGCATCGTGGAGCTGTACAGCGACAGCAAGTATGTGATTGATTCTTTGGAAAAAGGCTGGGCATGGGGCTGGAAGAAAAAAGGCTGGATCAAAAGTGATAAAAAACCTGCCCTCAATGCAGACCTTTGGGAAATTCTGCTGCCTCTGACCCAAACCCACGAGGTGCATTATCACTGGGTCAAGGGCCATGCAAGTAATGAATACAACAACCGCTGTGACGCCATGGCGGTGGCACAAAGCCAGAAGTTTAAATAATTTTCCCTACCCTTGACCCACCGCGCTTTGCGCGTGCAAGCCGTTTGCTTTGCAAACGCTTGCCGAAGGGCGGATTCACTCCGCCCGAGGTTCTTTTTATCAGGGTTCCCGTTTTGCCTTGGCAAAATGGGATATCAAGGGCCATGCAAGTAATGAATACAACAACCGCTGCGACGCCATGGCGGTGGCACAAAGCCAGAAGTTTAAATAATTTTCCCTACCCTCTCATCAAAATGTAAAAGAAAGGGCGTCCACTATGAAATTTGTGAAGAAAAGCGCCTGGGAAAAGGAATGGACACAAACTTTGCAGCAGGAAAAGCAGTACCTGCAAAAGAACCGACAGAAAAAGGATTCCTTTCTTAACCAAAAACTGGAATCGCACATTCCCGACACCCTGCAAAGCACTTTGGACAGTGCCTTCAATAAAGCATTTTCCCTGATTTTTGAAAAGGGCACCGGGGTCATTGAAAAAACATACGATAAAAGAAAAAAGAAAACCGCAGCAAATCTGCGCCGCAGCAGTGCCAACGAAACCGGCAGCCGCGAAACCCTGCGCGCTTTCAAAAGCACCTCTTCCCTGTCCGCTGCCAAAAATCTGACCCTTTCCAGTGTGGAGGGCATCGGTCTGGGCGTGCTCGGTATCGGCATTCCCGATATTCCGCTGTTTTCTGCCATGATTTTTAAAAGTCTTTACGAAATTGCCGGTGACTATGGCTATCCCTATCAAAGCGAAAACGAGAAAATTTTTTTACTAAGGCTCATTGATGCTGCCCTTTCCCACGGTGAGGCACTGCAGCAAAAAAATACGGAAATCGACCGCTATATCGGTCTGCACCGCTGGCCGCATGACACCCGGCTGGAAACAGAACTGCAAAAAACGGCAGCCCGGCTTTCCGGGGAGCTGCTGTATATGAAATTTTTGCAGGGTATTCCCATCGCCGGTGCCGTGGGCGGCGCATACGATGTGGTATATCTGCACCGGATTCAAAATTACGCAAAGCTCAAATATCACAAGCGTTTTTTACTTGATCACAAAAACAGAAAAGCATTCTATGAATAACGCACATCAGGGGAAGGTTTCCCCCGTTCATTCCCCACAAACCGGAAATAAATATAGGAGAACTTACATATGGCAATAAAAGAAACAAAACGTCATGAATTCAGCTTAAAAAGCGTAGTCGTTCTCGTCTGTGCTGCAATGATCGCCGTTTCCATCACCGTGGTTTCCTTCAATATGACAAAGGAACGCAAACCGGTGCTGACTGATACCTTTATCCATGCCCAGATCATGCCGGCAGGCGAATTGATTTCTTCCAAAATGATCTATAACGGTCTGATCACCTACAGCGACGGCAATATTCCCTTTCTCACAAAGAAAGGATTCTCCATGATCTATCGTGCTGAAATTGAGGCAGGCGTACAGCTGAAAGATGTGGACGTGAACATTCTTTCCGACAAAGTCGTTTTGACCGTCCCGCCGGTAGACACCTTCGACATCACCATCGAGCCGGAATCCGTACAGTTTTACGATGAAAAATTTGCCCTTTTGAACTGGGACAAAAAGCAGGACGTGATCGAGGCCATGAAATTTGCCAAAGAGGACGTGATGGAAAACGGGCAGCTCGATGAGTTGGCAGAGCTGGCCCGGGAGCAGACCACCGCTGTTTTAACAGGGTTTCTCCAAAATGTGGTTGGAGACAGAACAATCAGCGTCGAGTTTAAAAAATCCGAATGAAATGGATGAATGGCTGCGTTTTAAAACGCAATTTAAAAATGTAACAACGAAAAAAGCAGCAAAAAAAGCGATACCATCCCCTTTTTCAGGATGGTATCGCTCTTTTTATTTTTACAGCGAAAATAGGGACAAAGAACCGTTATTTTTCAGCTCAAGGGATATTTTTTCGCCGGATTGCCCACACGGTAGGACACTGCGAAATCTGCCAGATGCTGGGCAAGCTCCATATGAATATCCTGATAGGGCAGCTCCAAAAGTTTGGCAGCTTCGGTAATGATGACGCTGACGGGATTGAAGGCATCCCCCTGCCCTTCCTTTTCCTGCACATACCTGTCTGCCATTTTCTGGCAGGCAGCATAAAAGTCGTCCAACATTTTTGTGCCCTCCTCTTGCTCAATCAGGCACTCGTCTTCCAAATTCTTAATATTATCGCGATAAATACGCTGCAATTCCATACCGGTCGGCTCTTCGGGAATCTGCATAATCGTCACCACAGTATAGTAGTACATTGCAAACAGAATCGGCATATTTTGAATAAAATCACCACGGCCGTATTTTTCCAGCATACGGTTCACACGGTCAATGCGCAGCCAGATGTCGTTGCTCAAATCTGCCGCAGTTGCCGTTTTGCGATGCATCAGCCAATCTGTAGGCTTTTCCTTTGGCTTTCTTCCAAATTCCATTGCGTTCTGTACTCCTTTCGTGCAAAGTGCCTGAGAACGATTTCTCAGGCACCTTCGCTTTTTTATGCTTTGCCCGTCACATCAAGGATTTTCCGCGGCTGCTTCCTCAGCGGTTTGTGCGGAAATTTCTCCGGAAGAATCTTGTGTGATTTCCCGGGAAATAACTTCTTCCGTTTCCTCAAAATCCTGCTTTTCTTCCTTTTCCGTCAGTGCCAAAGCGATAACCTGATCGCCCTCTTCCTTAAAGCGCATCACAATAACACCCTGCGTTGCACGTCCGGCAGTACGGATAGAATCCACATCTGTACGGATCAGAATACCGCTTTGGGTCACCAACAGCAAGTCCTCCTCACCGTTGACGATCTTAATGCCAACCACGGGGCCGGTCTTTTCGGTCACCATGTAGTTCTTGATGCCAATACCGCCACGGTTGGTAATGCGATAGTCGGAAACAGAGGTGCGTTTGCCGTAGCCCTTTTCGGTAATGGACAGCACTTCCATCGCCTCATCAGCGATGCCTGCGCCGATCACATAGTCCCCTTCACGCAGACGGATACCGCGCACGCCCATAGCGTCACGCCCCATGGCACGAACATCGTTTTCATCAAAGCACACAGCCATACCGTCGTGGGTGGCAATGATCATCTTCTGTTCGCCGTTGGTTTCATGGACGGCAATCAGCTGATCGCCCTCTTCCATGCGCAGCGCACGAATACCGTTGTTGCGCAGATTTTTCAGCGTGGCAACAGGCAGACGCTTAACGGTGCCATGCTTTGTGACCATGAACAGGAAGCGGTTTTCGCTGTCCTCCATCGTTCTGGTATGGATCATGGTCTGCACACGCTCGCCCTGCTCCACCTGCAAAATATTAATGATATTGGTGCCCTTGGCAGTTTTGCCGCTGACGGGAATCTGATAGCCCTTCTTGCGATAAACCTTACCGGTATCGGTAAAGAACAGAATGAAGTCATGGGTTGAAGCCGTGAACACATCCACCACATAATCCTCTTCACGGGTGGTGATGCCGCGCTTGCCCATGCCGCCCTTGCTCTGGGCGGTGTATTCACTGACGGGTGTACGCTTGATGTAGCCGGCAGCGGTGAGGGTAAAGACACATTCCTCCTCTTCAATGAGATCCTCAATGTCGATTTCATCCTCGACTTCCTGAATCTCGGTGCAGCGGTCATCACCGTATTTATCGGAAATCTGCTGCAATTCTTCCTTCAAAATCTGGCGCACCATACCGTCATCGGACAGGATTTTCTGGAAGTAAGCAATTTTCTCTTCCAGTTCTTTGTATTCATTTTCCAGCTTTTCACGGTCAAGACCCTGCAAAGCCTTCAGGCGCATTTCAAGAATTGCCTGAGCCTGCACTTCGTCCAAACCGAAGCGCTGCATCAGGTTTTCCTTTGCGTTATCGTAGCTGGTGCGGATGATTTTAATGACTTCGTCAATATGATCCTGCGCAATCAGCAAGCCCTCCAGCAGATGGGCGCGCTCCTGAGCCTTGCGCAGATCGTAGCGGGTGCGGCGCACGATGATTTCTTCCTGATAGGTGAGATATTCATCGATAATATGGCGCAGGGAGAGAATTTTAGGCTGTGACTGATTCTCCACCAGTGCCAGCATATTGATGGCAAAGGAGGTTTGCAGCTGAGTCTGGGCAAACAAACGATTCAAAATGATCTGGGGATTTGCGTCACGCTTCAGCTCAATGACAATGCGCATACCGTTGCGGTCGGATTCATCACGGATATCGCTGATGCCCTCAAGACGCTTATCCTCCACCTGATCTGCCATGTTCTTGATGAGCATGCGCTTATTGACCTGATAAGGGATTTCGGTGATCACAATACGGGTACGATCCTTACCGAATTCCTCAAATTCATGGCGCGCACGAATGACCACACGTCCGCGGCCCGTTGCATACGCTGCACGGATGCCGCTGCGTCCCATAATAATGCCCTTTGTGGGAAAATCGGGACCTTTGATATGCTGCATCAAATCGGCAAGCTCTGCTTCGGGGTTCTCCAGCACGCAGATACAGGCACCGATGACTTCACGCAGGTTGTGGGGCGGAATATTCGTTGCCATACCAACTGCAATACCGGAGGAACCGTTGACCAGCAGGTTGGGAAAGCGGGACGGCAGCACACGAGGCTCCTTGCGGCTTTCGTCAAAGTTGGGGTCCCAATCCACCGTATCCTTTTCCAGGTCACGGAGCATTTCATTGGAAATTTTAGAAAGTCTTGCTTCGGTATAACGGTAAGCCGCAGGGGGATCACCGTCGATGGAACCGAAGTTGCCGTGGCCGTCCACCAGCATATAGCGCATGGAGAAATCCTGCGCCAGACGCACCAGTGCATCATAGACGGAGGCATCACCATGGGGATGGTAACGACCCAGGACGTCACCGACGCAGGTGGCGGACTTTTTAAAAGGACGGTCAGCTGTCAGATTATCTTCATACATTGCGTAGAGAATACGGCGATGCACAGGCTTCAGACCATCGCGCACGTCGGGCAGGGCACGGCCCACAATGACGGACATGGCGTATTCAATATAAGACTGCTCCATTTCCGGAACCAGTGATTTTTCTATAATTTTTTGATCGGGATATCGAATCTCTTCGGGATCATACTGAGGTTTTTTGCTCATTTTTCTTGTTTTCCTCCTTTATGAGAGGTGTCTTTTTATGGTTCTGTTCTCTATAAAAAAATACCTTAATAATCCAAATTTACCGCATACTGCGCGTTTTTCTCAATAAATTCTTTTCTCGGCTCCACCTTTTCGCCCATCAAAATGGTAAACGTCTCGTCGGCGCGTACGGCATCGCCCAACGTGATGCGGCGCAATGTACGCTTTTCGGGGTCCATGGTGGTTTCCCACAGTTCATGGGGATTCATTTCACCAAGACCTTTGAAACGGGAAATATCAATTTTCGCATTGGGATTGTCACCGCGCAGTTCAGCAGAGATCTGATCGCGCTCTTCATCGGAGAAAGCAACTCGCACTGTTTTGCCGCGGGTCAGTTTATAAAGAGGCGGCACTGCGGAATACACATACCCTTCCTCGATCATGGGCCGCATAAAGCGGAAGAAAAAGGTCAAAAGCAGGGTACGAATATGAGAGCCGTCCACATCGGCATCGGCCATAATAATAACTTTGTGATAGCGCAGCTTGTCGGTGTCGAATTCTTCACCAATGCCGGCGCCCAGTGCCGTAATGACGGGCTGGAGCTTATCGTTGCCGTAAACCTTGTCCGCTCTCGCCTTTTCCACGTTCAGCATCTTACCCCAAAGCGGCAGGATCGCCTGAAAACGGGAGTCACGTCCCTGCGTGGCAGAACCGCCTGCGGAGTCACCCTCGACGATGTAAATTTCAGTCAGTTCGGGATTATTTTCGTTGCAGTCACGCAGCTTATCCGGCATGGCAGCACCGCCCAGTGCCGTTTTTCTGCGGATGCTCTCGCGGGCTTTCCGCGCCGCTTCACGGGCACGGTTTGCCGTCAGCGCCTTGTCGAGAATCATGCGGCCGACGCTGGGATTTTCTTCAAGGAAGGTTTCCAGCTTTGCAGATACGATATTGTTGACCAGCGTACGAATTTCGCTGTTGCCCAGCTTTGCCTTGGTCTGTCCCTCAAACTGCGCTTCGGTCAGTTTAACGGAAATCACACAGGTCAAACCTTCACGACAGTCCTCGCCGGAAATTTTTTCGTCATCCTTGAGCAGCTTAATCTTGCGGCCGTATGCATTGAGCACGGTGGTCAGTGCACGCTTAAAGCCTTCCTCATGCATGCCGCCTTCCGGTGTACGCACGTTGTTGGCAAAAGAATAAATGGTTTCGCTGTAGCTGTCATTATACTGGATGGCAACCTCTGCCATGGAATCGTCCTTCTGCCCTGCCATGTAAATAACTTCGCTGTGGAGGGCATCCTTGCTCTTGTTGAGCCAGGTCACAAACTCACGGATACCGCCCTCATAGCACATGCAGTGCAGGCGTTCTTTTTCCGGCTTTTCCGCGGACTCCGGGCGGGCATCCTCAATGGTGATGCGCAGCCCTGCATTGAGAAATGCCTCTTCCTGCATACGCAGGTGCAGTGTTTCATAGTTATAGATCAGATCCTCGAACATTTCAGGATCAGGCTTAAAGGTTACAGTGGTTCCGGTGTGATCCGTTTCCCCGATGACAGTCATTTCCTGTACCACATGACCACGGGCAAATTTCATTTCATAGATTTTGCCCTCACGGTGAACCTGAACGGTCAGCCATTCACTCAATGCATTGACCACGGATGCACCCACGCCGTGCAGACCGCCCGCCACCTTGTAGCCGCCGCCGCCGAACTTACCGCCGGCATGGAGCACGGTATAAACAACCTCCAACGCAGGCTTTCCGGTCTGTGCCTGAATGTCAACGGGAATACCGCGTCCGTTATCCACAACGGTAATGGTATTGCCTTCGTTGATACGCACCAGAATATCGGTACAATAGCCTGCCAGCGCTTCGTCGATGGCGTTATCTACGATTTCATAAACCAGGTGGTGCAGACCACTGGTGGATGTGGAACCGATATACATACCCGGGCGCTTGCGAACTGCCTCCAGTCCCTCCAGCACCTGAATTTCTGAAGCATCATATTCTGTGTCTACTTCAATGTTATATACTTCTTCGTCCATTTCGGAACCTCCCTTTACTCGTTTATGTTCTTTTGAGACGAAAAACGAATGATTTGATTTAAATCTGCTCACTTTCCACACGTTTTTGTAATGTCTGTACAGAAAGCTGTGTCATATATACAACGGCGTCGTTCTTCTTTTTTCCTCCTGAGAGCCGCTTTTTACGAACCTTTTTGCGCTCATTGCAAACAACAAATGCACGCGGAATATCTTCACCCACAAGAACAATGTTTCCCTCCTGCTCACAAACGGAAAGACTTTTGCGTGTTCTGTGGGACCATGTACAATTATCCATATCGAAAATACCGATCATATCATCCCGCCGGACAACAGCCGACGGACCTATTGAAACATACATGCGTCATGCTCCCGTTTCCGTATCCACCGGCAGCAATGCTCCCCCGTGAATATGGAACACTTTTCCTTTCAGCATTTCTTTCAATCTGTCATCTTCACAGCAGGTGATAAAGACCTGCCCACCGCCAATACGGTTTAAAACGAACTCTTGACGCTTGGGGTCCAGCTCACTGAGCACATCATCCAGAAGCAAAACCGGATACTCGCCGATCACATTTTTGTAAATTTCACGTTCAGCAAGTTTCATAGAGAGTGCAGCTGTGCGCGTTTGTCCTTGAGAGGAATACATTTTTGCACTTCTGCCCCCGATCAGCACCTCAATATCGTCCTTATGAGGGCCGGAAAGGCAGAGTCTTGCAGATCGTTCCGCCTTTGCGTGCTCCGCCTGATGCTCCCGAAGCTGCTCAAAAATAATTTGCTGGGCAGCAAAGGGATCGGCCACCGTTTTCACCGTGTGATATTGCAGGGAAAGATCTTCTTTTCCGCCACTGCACTCTTTATGATTGAGCGCAGCATATTCCGAAAGACGGGCAACAAATCTGGCACGGTAATAAATGATCACCGCGCCGAAGCGTGCCATTTGCAAATCAAATTCCGGCAGCGTTTCCAGCAAACCCGGATATTCTTCACTGTCACGCAAAATGCGCGTTTTGCTCTCATATGCCTTGTGATAGTTTGAAAGTGCCTCTGCATAGCGCGGTCTGAGTTGACATAATGCGGTATCCATGAATTTTCTGCGGGCGGCAGCACCCTCCCGGATCAAAAAAAGATCTTCCGGACAGAAATAAACAGTATATAAAACGCCGCTGCTTTGTCCGCCCCGCTTCACCGGAACGCCGTTGACGGTCACTTTCTTCTGCCGTCCCCGTTTTATCTCTGTTTTCAGGACAAAATCACGCTCCCTTGCATACACTTCTGCGCAAAGCGTCGATTCTAATCGCTCAAAACCGATCATTTCCTTGTCACTGCGCGCTCTGGGAGACTTTCCTGTAGAGAGATAGACGATCGCTTCCAGTAAATTTGTCTTTCCCTGGGCATTTTCACCAAAAATAACGTTGCATTTCTCGTCAAAAAAGAAAGACTCTATCTGATAATTGCGAAAATTTTGCAGCGCAAGATGATTGACTCTCATAATTTAATAGGAAACGGTCAACTCTCGACCGTTATAGGCGACCACATCGCCCGGAAAAATTTTTTTGCCGCGCATGGAGCAGGTTTCACCGTTGACGGTGACCTGCTCATCCTGAATGACAATTTTTGCTTCGCCTCCGGACATGACCAGATGCGAAAGCTTTAAAAGATCCTGCAATTTAATAAATTCGGTGTGAATCTGAATCGTTTCCATGAATTAAACCTCGCTTGCTTTCAAACGCACCGGGAGCACCATATAAAGAAAGTTTTCTTCTCCCTCGGTGGGCACAATGATTGCCGGTGTAATACCGCTGTTGAGCTCAATTTTTACTTCGTCTGCGGGAGCATACCGCAGTGCTTCCATTAAATAGCGGTTATTGAAGCCGATTTCCAGTTCATTTCCGTTACCACTGAGCGGACAGGTATCTTTGGCATCGCCATTTCCTGTTTTTGCCGATAATTTAACGAAATCTTTTCCGAAAATGCAGCGAATGGGACTTTTCATTTTTTCGGAAATAACCACACTGACACGGTCGATGCTGCCCATGAGCATGCGCTTATCGGCAACCAAATTGATCGGATTGTTTCTCGGAATCGCATTTTTATAATCGAGAAAATCACCTTCCAAACGACGGCAGATCAGCTGTGTTTCACCCACTTCAAACTGAATGTGTCGGGAACCGAGAATAATCATGGCATCGTCGTCGCTGTCGGCACAAACTTTTTCGACTTCGTTTAAAGCGCTGCCGGGTGCCACAAAGGTAAAAGCGCCGCCTTCGATTTTTTCGTATTGTTCACGGCGCAGTGCCAGACGGAAACCATCCACGGAAACGACGGTGAGCTGTCCGTCACCGATTTCGAAAAGGGAACCGGTGTGAACGATACGGCTTTCGTTGGTGGAAACGGCAAAAGAAGTGCCGTTGATCATTGCTTTGAGCACAGTTTGCTTGACGGTGCAGCAGTAATCGTCTTCAACGGCGGGCAGCTCCGGAAAATCGGAAGCATTTAAGCCCAGAATGTGAAAATCTGCGTCACCGCAGGTAACAGAAACCATCATTTTGCTGTCAGAGGAAAAAACAATGCAGTCATCAGGCATTTTGCGGATAATGTCACCGAACAGGCGTGCGTTTAAAACGATTTCGCCTTCTTCTGTAACGTTGGCATGGAATCTGGAACGGATGCCCAGCTGCATGTTGTAACCGCTGACGGTTAAGAAACCGTTTTTTGCTTCTAAGAGCAGGCCTTCCAATGCAGGGATGGAACTTTTAGAAGAAACTGCACGGGATGCAGTGGTGATTACACTTTGTAGAAGGGCTTTTTCACAGGAAAATTTCATTTTTAATACCTTCTTTCTATATACAGTGAGTATAAATACAATGAGTATAAATTTAAAAAAAACAAAAAAATTGCTAAAAAGAAAAGAGAATAAATCAGTATAAGTAGTAGGGAACTGAAAAATGTGGAAAAGTCGAAAAAACGTTGAAAACTCTAAGAAAAAAGAATCCACAGGCATGTGGAAGAAATGAAGGGGTTTTCCACGGGAAATAAACGGAAACTACTTATCCACATTGCACACAAACTTTTCCACGGGAAATGTGGAAAAATGGGGAATCAGTTTTTGGCGTTGATATTGGCTGTAATTGCCTTCACGGTTTCGGCAAAAGCGGGGGTTTTGTTCATTTCTTTTTCCACCTTTTCAATGGAGTGCATGACGGTGGTATGGTCACGGCCCTCAAATTCCTTACCGATTTCGCTCAGGGAGAGGTTTGTCAGGCGGCGAATGAGGTACATGGCGACCTGACGGGCGGTGGCAGCTTCTTTAAAGCGCTGCTGGCCGCGCAGAACACGCTCTTCAATGTTGTAGTATTTGCTGATCTCGGCAATGATCAGAGATGCTGAAGGCACGAATTCGTTATCCTTCTTGAGCATATCGCGCACGGCACGGGCGGTACTTTCTTCGTCGATGTCGTTGCCGAGGAGTTCACGGTAAGCGAGGATCTTTTTCACAGTGCCTTCGATCTGACGCACGTTTGCGGTGACGTTTTCGGCAATGTAGTTGCAGATTTCGTCCGGCAGGGGCGTTCCCAGCTGGGTTGCCTTATTTTTAATGATGGCAAGGCGGGTTTCATAGTCCGGCGGCTGAATATCCGCCAGCAGCCCCCACTCAAAACGTGTTTTCAGACGGTCTTCCAGCAGCGTCATTTCCTTAGGAGGACGGTCAGAGGTCAAAACGATCTGACGGCGTGCCTCAAAAAGGGTATTGAACGTGTGGAAAAATTCTTCCTGCGTCTGTGCCTTACCTGCAATAAACTGCACGTCATCCACCAGAAGAATATCTGCATCACGATATTTATTATGGAATTCGAGCTGCTTGCCCTCACGAATGGCCTGAATCAGTGCGTTGGTAAAATCGTCACCCTTGACGTAAACAATTTTCGCACCGGCATTGTGCTGGCGAATGGTGTGGGCGATGGCGTAGATCAAGTGGGTTTTGCCCAGACCGCTTTCGCCGTAGATCAAAAGAGGGTTATACGCCTCAGCAGGCGCGTCGGCGACGGCACGGGCTGCGGCATGGGCCAGCTGATTGGATTTACCGACGACGAAGTTTTCGAAGGTAAATTCACCGGACTCGATCAAAGAGGTGGGTTTTGCAACGATACCCTTGCAGTAAGAGGAGTAATCCTCGTCACCCAGGATACGAACTTCAAAATCCGCAGAAAAAATATCTCTCAGCGCTGCCTGAATATTGAAAATGAAGCGCTGCTCAATGTTGCTGCGCTTGAAATCCGAGGGGCAATGGAGGATGAATACGTCTTTTTCAAGACCTGCGGCAGTGACATCATCAAACCAGGTGTTGATGGTGGTTTCGGAAAGTTCGCCCTTCATCCGCTCCAGAATATTGCTCCAGATGTCGGCAATAGAATTCATAATATCAGGTTCTCTCCTTTTTTGTTATATTCGTGGCGGCACACCTCCACACATAGTGTGGAAAACTGTGGAAAGGTTGCACAGGTTTGTGCGACAGCGAAAATTGGTAAAACACTTTTTTAATATTTCCATGTGGAAAACTCGAAAAAGCGTAAAAAATGCCGTATAAAATTATAACAAATAGGAAGGAAACTGTCTATACATTATTTAATATATAATACTGGATTTTCTTTGCAAAAGAGGTCTACATTTGGTAGTTTTTCCACAATAAAAAACAAGATTTGGTGGATTTTCCTTCTATGACAGAAAAGTGACAAAAATTTGAGAAAAGATCATAAAAAGTGAATATTTTGGTTGACAACAGCACAAAATTTTTGTATAATGCTATCTGCGTCTTAGTGGCGCTTTTGATTGTCAACTGCGGGGAGAAGAAATTTTCTTCATCCGCCGTCGAGTAGGTGCGGCACTTTCTGCCGCCGGATAAAACTTCAGGAGGTGTATTTCAACATGACAAAGCGTACTTATCAGCCCAAGAAGCTGCATGCTTCCAAGGTTCACGGTTTCCGCAAGAGAATGGCAACCAAGGAAGGCCGCAAGGTTCTCTCTCGCCGTCGTGCAAAGGGCCGTCTGGTTCTGAGCAAGTAATCGGATGCCCACAAAGCACCACAAGAAGGATATCTAAAAGGGACGGTTTTCTTTGTTGTTTCAGCAAAAGAATCGTCCCTTGAAGTGCGTCTGCTACTATTTGAAAGAGGGGAAAAAGCCGTGAAACGGTCTGTGACCATTAAAGAGAATTATGAATTTCGCCGGCTTTATTCCAAGGGGAGTTCTGCCGTTACACCGTCTGTTGTAGTCTACTGCCGTAAAAACGGCCGTCAGCACAATCGTCTGGGTGTCACGGTCAGCACAAAAATCGGACATGCCGTTGTGCGCAACCGTGCGCGGCGCCGTCTGCGTGAATTGTTCCGTTTGAGCCAGGGAGACATGCTGCAGGGGTACGATGTGCTTCTGGTGGCCCGTGGAAAAACGGCACACATTCCCCACTGCTATTTAAAGCGGGATTACGAAGCTGCAATGCAAAAGCTGGGATTGATTTCCCTTGAGGACCTGCTATGAAGCATGTTTTGATTGGGCTGGTCCGTTTTTATCGCAGGTTCATCTCCCCTCTTCACCGCCCCTGCTGCCGGTTCATGCCCACCTGCTCTCAGTATGCATTGGAGGCATTGGAAAAATATGGCGCGCTCAAGGGCGGCTGGCTTGCACTGAAAAGAATCCTGCGGTGCAATCCTCTGTGTAAGGGCGGGTATGATCCGGTCCCGTAAAGCCGGATTTCGGAAGGGCATATCCCCTTCGTTGTTTGCCAAGTCGGGCAAACAGCGCTGATGTTTCCATTATCGGCGTAATACAATAAAATAGTGAGAGGAAAAACAGAATGACACTTATTTTAAGAATCATTATGTGGCCATTTTCCCAGCTGCTGAATATCCTGTTCACCATCACCGGGTCCTATGGTCTGTCTATCATCCTGTTTGCTGTGGTTATTAAGCTGCTGATGCTGTATCCCTCGGCAAAGTCCAAGCGCAACATGATGCACATGTCCCGCATGAATCCCAAATTGCAGGAAATCAAAAAGCGCTGTGGAAACGATCAGCAGCGATATGCACTGGAAGTGCAGAAGCTGTATCAGGAAGAGCATGTAAACCCCATGGGCGGCTGCTTGTGGAGCTTGCTGCCCCTGCCGATTCTGATTGCGCTGTATAGCATTATTCGCCGTCCTGTGGTCAACTTTATGCTGATCAACATGAGCCATGCCGATGCAGTGAGCAATCTGGAGCTGATCCGCGAAAAGCTGAGAGCACTGGGCTATCAGATCACAGGACAGGCGTCCTATGAAGAAATCAGCATTGCAAAAGGCATTACAGAGCATCTGGATGAAGTTCAGGCTGTAGTACCTCAGGCTTTTGGCATTGATTTCTCGTTTTTGGGTGTGGATCTGACTGCAATTCCGTGGGATGCAGTTTCTCAGCTGACCCATGGTCACTTTTCGATGGATGTGCTGGGTCTGGTCATGCTTCCAATCGTGTCGGGTCTTTTGAGTCTTACATTGATGGTGATTTCACAGCGTACTTCAAATACAGTAGATGCTGCCATGAAATCTCAGCAGACGATGATGATGTTCATGATGCCTCTGATGTCTGTTTACATTGGTTTCATCCTGCCTGCATCTTTGGGTATTTACTGGATTGCTATGAGTATCTTTTCCATCGGTCAGGAAGTTATTTTGCAGAAGTATTATGGTGCAAAGCTGGATCGTGAAGAGGCTGAACGCGAGGAAGCCGCCCGTATGGATCGCATTCGTCGTATGGAGGCAGCAAAGAACCGTCCTCAGGTTCAGTCAAAGAACACCAGTAAAGAAAAGCAGAAGCGTCAGCAGCAGAATGGATCTGCACATTTGAAGAAGAAAAACAGTACCACAGAAGCTGGCCGTGTTGGTGACCGTCCTTATGCAAGAGGTCGTTCTTTCGGCAGCCATTATGATGATTTAGACTAAGGAGTTTGCCCCATGATGAAGTTTATCGAAATGACGGGCAAGAACGAGGATGAGGCTGTAGCAAACGCACTGCGTCAGCTGGGCCTGGATCGTGATGATGTGTCCGTTGAAATTATTGAGCGCGCAAAGAGTGGTTTTTTGGGCATTGGCAGCAGTCCTGCCCGTGTTCGTGTCAGTTATGAAGCACCCGATGAGGTTGTGGAAAAGGAATCTGCGCCTGTTGTAGAGAAAGCGAAGGAGAAAGTGCCGGCAACAGCTGTGGAAAAAACAGCGGCCGTTGAACGGAAGGAGTCTTCCGCAGTTTCCAAAACTTCCGATGAGCAGGTTCATGATGAAAAGTCTGAGCAGATCCGCACGTTCCTGAAGGGTCTGATGGAACACATGGACAGTAAAGCAGACATTGAGGTGTATCTGCCTGAGGAGGACCATTATAAGGTTCTTTTGGTGGGTGATCATCTCGGTCAGCTGATCGGCCGCAGAGGCGAAACGCTGGATGCGATTCAGCAGTTGGCCAATTATGCGGTGAATCACGGTGCAGAGCATCGTGTGCGGATTCATGTGGATGCAGAGAACTATCGCGCAAAGCGTGAGCAGACTCTGGAGGCTCTTGCGAATAAGGTTGCAGGTAAGGTCGTGCGCCTGCGCCGCAACGTTACGCTGGAGCCTATGAATGCCTATGAGCGTCATGTGATCCACAGTGCATTGCAGGATTACCCCGGTGTGTCTACCGCGTCTATCGGCACCGAGCCGAACCGTCGTGTAGTTGTACACTACGAGCGTTCTGCAAACAGCAGAAATAGCTGACAGAAATCATTCAAAAGCACCCATGGCAAAGGCTGTGGACATAAAGGGAAAGAAAAGCCGAGAACTTTGGTTCTCGGCTTTTTTTAAGTATCCAGAGATTTGAAAAAATTTGCACCGGTTTTCCCCATCCTGTTGAAAAAATGCAATCCAAATTAAAATAGAGAAATGACTGAACATTGTGCGCAGGTTTTCCCCAAAAACACGGCGATTGTGGAAAAGTTTTTTTGAAATGGTAAAAAAAATTCTCCCTCCTGCCCAGAATTGTTTTCCACAGGAAGGTGGAAAACAATTAAAAATCTTTCTTTCAAAATAAGTTTGGATTTTTGCAAAAGTTTTCCACAATGGAAAAGCCGGGTATAAAAAAAGAACACCCGATGGGTGTTCTTTCAAAAATTGATTTGATTAGCCAATCTGATTCAGCTTCAGAGTCAGAGCGCTCTTCTTGTGAGCAGCATTGTTCTTGTGGATCAGACCTTTGCCAGCAGCCATGTCAACCTTCTTAACAGCGACCTTGTATGCGACCTCAGCCTCGGTGCGATTGCCTTCCTCGGCAGCAGCCTCGAACTTCTTGATAGCGGTCTTCATAGCGGACTTCTGGATTCTATTCTGAGCATTGCGAGCTTCAGAAATCAGAACGCGCTTCTTAGCGGACTTAATATTCGGCAAACCAAACACCTCCTTCGGCAGGAAATTTGCATGGAGCACGTCTCCATACTCCGTGCAGAATGGTATTTTATCATTAAAATTCAAAAAAATCAAGATTTTTTTCAAAATTTTATAATTTTTTTTGCATAAGGTGCTAAAAATAGCGGAAAATAGAGGATAAAATACAAGATTTAGTGGGTTTTTAGAAAAGAGGACACAAATGATGAGGACAAAAAGGACAGATTTGGCGCTGGAAGGAAAGGAACTTTTTGAAGAATCCGCAGGAAATATAACCGCATTACAAGGCGTGCGTGCCAAAGAGTATGAGCGGCGGGGCTGTCATGTCACGGTGATTGACATACTCGACGGCCGCGGCAGCAAAGCCATTGGCAAACCCGTTGGAAAATATGTGACTGTAGAGCTTTCAGGGCAGGAAAGCGGAGAAAGCTTTGCGCAAAAGGCCCGGTGTATGGCAGAGGAACTGCGGAAAATGCTGCCCTGTTCTCTGTCGGAAAAACCCGTTTTAGTGGCAGGTTTGGGCAACCGTGCCATCACGCCCGATGCCATCGGCCCTCAGGCTGTGGAAAATATTTTGATCACGCGCCATCTGAAAGGCTCACTGCCGGAGGAATTCGACGCATTTTCCTCTGTTTGTGCCGTTGCGCCCGGTGTGCTGGGAACCACGGGACTGGAAAGTGCGGAGTTTGTCCGGGGCATTGTGGAAAAAATAAAGCCATGCTGTGTACTCGTCATCGATGCGCTGGTATCTCGCTGCATGGCGCGCCTGTGCACAACGGTGCAGCTGTCTGATACAGGATTGGTGCCCGGTTCGGGCATTGGAAACCATCGAAAAGCCCTCAATGAGGAAACGCTGCATATTCCGGTAATTTCTGTGGGTGTGCCGACGGTCATTGATGCGGCGACTTTAGCGGCAGACCTTTTGGAACAAAGCGGCGTGGAAGATGTGGAAAACTTTCTGCCCTCTCCCCTGCAATCCGGCGTCATCGTCACGACAAAAGAAATCGACACGCAGGTGCGTGAGCTGTCACGTTTGGTGGCATACGGCATCAATCTGGCGCTGCACCGGTCTTTGACGGTAGAGGATGTGACAGCATTTTTACAGTAGGGATATGGTCACTTCTTTTCTTTACTGGCTGCCAAATTTGTGTATAATAAAGGGCAAGATATTCATTTCAGAAAGAAACGGGAGAATAGTATGACAAGATTTTTTATACAGCCGGAAGAACTGGGGGGAGAAACCATTTTTCTGACAGGCGAAAACGCAGCCCATGCAAAGGTGCTGCGGCTGAAAGAAAAGGAACAGGTGCTGGTATGTGACGGCGCGGGACAGGAATGTCTGTGCAGTGTTTTGACGGTGCGACCTCAGCAGGTGGATTTGAAGGTATTGGAGCGCAGGGCATCCACCACGGAAGCCGCCGTCCGTGTCAGTGTGTATATGGCATTTCCGAAGGCGGACAAATTAGAGCAGGTGATCCAGAAGGCAACGGAGCTGGGGGCCTATGAAATCGTCGCCTTTCCCTCTGCCCGCTGTGTATCCAGACCCGATGAAAAAAGCCTGAAGAAAAAGGCAGAACGCTGGCAGAAAATCGCAGCCTCGGCGGCGGAGCAGTCCGGCCGCGGAAGAGTTCCGCAGGTGGTTGTGCTGGGCAGTTTTCAGGAGGCACTGACGCGTGGGGCGGCGGTGGATCTGCCCATGATGTTTTATGAAAATGAAAAAGCGACCACGATGCACATGGCATTGAATGACAGCACATGGAAAACGGTGAGCCTGCTCACAGGTCCGGAAGGTGGACTGGAAGCAGGCGAAGTGGAAAAGGCAATGGCGGCAGGATTCAAAGTTTGCACCTTGGGCAGCCGCATTCTGCGCTGCGAAACGGCACCGTTGTGTGCTTTATCTGCCGTGATGTATGCCGCAGGTGAATTTTGAAGTAAAAAAACGGATAAAAAATACATAAATTTGTAGAAAAAAGGGGGCGCAAAAGCAGGCGGCAAGCGTGTTTACACAGGTCTGTGGAAAACTCTGTGGAAACTGTGCAAAATGATATAGAAACCCTTTCTTTTTTTGCATATTTCTATTTTTTCCTATGAAAATATATCGCAAAATAGAAAAATATACTATTTTCAGCAAGGGATATCCGTCAAAAGAGAGCCGAAAAGAGGGACAGTGTCTTTAAAATGCCCACGGAGTTCTTCGGCAGAGCCTTCCGCAATGTCCCCTTTTTGCAGCAGGGTGATTTTTTCCTGATAGGTCATCAGAAAAAGGTCTTTTGTTTCGATGACACATTCAAATGCACTGTAAGGCACATCTGCCGTCGGTTCGCCGCCCTCTTGAAAGAGGGTCATGGCGGTATCGGTAAACTGTGCCCGCAGCTGGTGCTGGGGAAGAATCTTCTGCTGGTCGTGTAAAAATTGCCGGGCAGGACGGTCGAAGGGATTTTTCTTCTGTTTTTTGCGCCGTGCCACGGCAAGCACGCCGATGACCAAACCTGCAATGCCCAGGGGCAGAAAACAGCCGAGATTCACCGGGTCTGCCAGGGCGCCGAAGCACAAAAAGGCACCCTGCAAAAGGCTTAGGACCGCGAGGATTATTTTCTGCCGATGCCAGAGAAGGGCGACGCTGCAGCCATAGGCACAGGCGCCTGCCAGCAGCAGAGCCAGCAGCTTTTCCGGCTCCATAAAGCCGGGCAGGAGCAGCATCATACTGAGCACCCAGTCGATCACAGCAACAACGATGTAGAAAACATTGCGCCGTTTTTTCTGCTGGGGCGATATTTTCGGGCGGCTGTTGAAGAAGTCGGCAGTACGCCACAGCCGGGGATATTTTTTGCGTCCGATCAGCTCTGTGCGCTTTTCCAGTGCAGCGCGGACCTGAGGCAGCATAGTTTCTTCGTTTACGGTGGTGATGTGAAATAAAACGGGTTGTGTCATGGTAGACCTCCTTTTTGCAAATAATCAGCTTGGCATCTTGTTTTCTATGAAAAGTGACTTTATTATACAAAAAGCGGACGTATATGTAAATCATATACGTCCGCTTTTTCATCAAACGTGTTATTCCTCGTCGAGCTTAAGCACAGCCATGAAGGCTTCTGTGGGGAGCTGGACGCTGCCAAGAGAACGCATCTTCTTCTTGCCTTCTTTCTGCTTTTCCAGCAGCTTTTTCTTACGGGTAATATCGCCGCCGTAGCACTTCGCCAGAACATCCTTGCGCATTGCCTTCACGGTTTCACGGGCAATGACTTTTCCGCCGATGGCAGCCTGTACGGGAATTTCAAAGAGCTGACGGGGAATGTTCTCTTTCAGCTTTTCACAGATACGGCGTGCACGGGGATATGCCTTTTCACGGTGGGCAATAAAGCTCAGTGCGTCCACCTGATCGCCATTGAGCAGCAAATCGACTTTCACCAGATCGCTGGGGGTATACTCGGAAATTTCATAGTCCAGGGAAGCATAGCCCCGGGTGTTTGCTTTCAGCGCATCGAAGAAATCATAAATAATTTCGTTCAGCGGCATGTCATAGTGCAGCTCTACCAAATTGGTGTCGAGATACTGGGTATCCTTATACACACCGCGTCGATCCTGGCACATGGGCATGATATTGCCGATGTACTCCGGCGGCGTGATGATGGAAACCTTTGCAAAAGGCTCGTAGGATTCCGCAATTTCCGCCGGATCGGGGTAATTGTGAGGGTTATCCACCAGAACCTTTGTGCCGTCGGTTTTAATGACCTCATAAATAACAGAGGGCAGCGTGGTGACCAGATCCAGATCAAACTCGCGCTCCAAACGCTCCTGAATAATTTCCATGTGCAACATACCGAGAAAGCCGCAGCGGAAACCAAACCCCAGCGCGGCGGAAGATTCGGGTTCAAAGGAGAGTGCCGCATCGTTGAGCTGCAATTTTTCCAGTGCGTCGCGCAGATTGGGATATTTGCTGCCGTCCTCGGTGTAAATGCCGCAGTAGACCATGGGCTGTGCCGCCTTATAGCCGGGCAGCGGCTCTTGGGCAGGGTTCTGCACGCCGGTGATGGTATCGCCCACCTGCGTATCGGCAACATTTTTGATGGAAGCGGTGAAATAGCCCACCTCGCCTGCCATGAGGGCATCGGTCTTTTCCATGCCCAGAGGCTTGAGGTATCCGCATTCCAGCACCTCATATTCTGCACCGGAAGCCATCAGGCGCACGTTCATGCCGGTTTTGAGAGTGCCCTCCATCACGCGGAAATAAACCACGACACCTACATAAGGGTCATACTGGCTGTCGAAGATCAGTGCTTTCAGAGGTGCATCGGGGTCGCCCTTGGGGGCGGGGACATTGTGCACCACATCCTCCAGAACTGCCTGAATATTGATGCCGCGCTTGGCGGAAATTTCGGGAGCGTCCTCTGCGGGCAGACCAATGATGTCTTCCACCTCCTGCTTTGCCTTTTTAGGATCGGCGGCAGGCAGATCAATTTTGTTGAAAACGGGGAGGATTTCCAAATCGGCATCCAGAGCAAGATAGGTATTTGCCAGCGTCTGCGCCTCCACGCCCTGGGAAGAGTCCACCACAAGAAGCGCGCCTTCACAGGCGGCAAGAGAACGGGATACTTCATAGTTAAAGTCCACGTGACCGGGGGTGTCGATCAGGTTGAGATCGTACACTTCGCCGTCCAGTGCCTTATAGTTCAGCTTAACGGCGCGTGCCTTGATGGTAATGCCGCGCTCCCTTTCCAGATCCATATTATCAAGAAGCTGGCTTTCCATCTGACGCGCACTGACAGCGTCGCACAATTCCATCAGGCGATCGGCGAGGGTGGATTTACCGTGGTCGATATGGGCGATGATGGAAAAATTTCGAATTTTGCTTTGATCAGTCATATGGTTGATAACCTCCTATCGGGAGTTGAAATAATGAATTACTTTTTTCTGCCCAGCGCAATATTGATGCGTTCGGTGGAAGCGTGGAATACCTGCAGGGCACTCTGATAAATGCCGGGATAGGCGGCATTCATGGTATCGTGGCTCAAATCGGGGAATTGCACATCGTTTTTTTGTGCGGCATCCAGTGCGGCGGCAAATTTTGCTTCCGAGAGATGCACATCTGCATCTACTGCGCCCGAATTAAAGGAAATGCTGTCCACAGACAGATATTTTTCTTCGTTGCCGCCTGCGCGGTAAAGATGGCGGTAAACTTTGAAAAGGGTACTGCCCAAATAGGCGGATACTTCTTGAATTGTGTCCTTGTCGCCCATTTTACCCAGCAGGTCAAAGAGCATGCTGGTGGTGTTCACAATCAATTTTTTTTGCAGCATCGCAATGATCGGACCGCGCAATACATTTCCTTTTTCAGTGGAGGAATCGTAAAGCTCGTCGGCGGCAATGGTAACGCCGTTGCGGTCCATCGTGCGGCCCAGCATGTAATCTGCGGAAACATGGTAGTAGTCGCAAACCTTTGTGACAAAAGCAAGACCCGGCTCGCGGATACCGTTTTCATAGTGGCTCAGCAGTGCCTGGGAAATGCCCAAATCCGCTGACACTTTGCGTTGAGAAAGGCCCTGCTCTTTTCGCAGCAAAGATAATGTGCGGGAAAATTCTGTTGCCATAGTATGCACCTCTTCTGTAGTCTCTCTGATGAGAAGTTCAATATACGGTATGTATATTATAAAAGTTAAAATACATGATGTAAATAAAAATATGAAAAGTTTCATGGGAAATATGCTGCTGTAAATAGAGAAAAAGTTCGTTTTCATAACACGCATTTTGGT
>JAHHSM010000037.1 GCA_020025175.1 Oscillospiraceae bacterium
CGATACAGTCCTTGTCCCGTTCTTATTATTCCAAAATTATTCCTTCAGAGAATTCAGGAGAGTATTTTGGTATATATGATGTTTTTTCAAAAGGCGCATCTTTTTTAGGTTCTGCAGTAATTGCAGTTGTTAAGTTAAATAACGGAACAATTAATACAGCAGTTGCATGTCTTGCAGTGTTCTTTGGAATGGGTTATATATTCCTGAAAATTGCAGAAAAACAGCAGACGCTATCCTAAGGTATTGCAGGAGAGAAGATTCTTCGGGAAAAATGTTCGAAACATCGTACTCTAAGCACCATACCAAAGAAAAAATTGAAACTGAGCCATCCGGAAGCTTCCTGTGAGATGATGGCATCAATTCCTGTGGCATGATGATCTCTGCTGCCCATCACGAAGAAGGCGCTGAAAAGCGCCGTTGCCTGATGGTTGATTCTCCTGTTTTGGCGGGTGCAAAACTGTACTAATGTAAAATGGTCTTAGGGGTAAGTTTGCACTATTCTGTGCGAAGGGAAAATAATCGCAGAATTTATCATCCAGTGGGCAATCTCAAATTGGGATTGCCCCTTTACTATTTTGTTTGAGCAGCGTAGGATAAGAGGACAGTGAAAACTCTGAACTAAAACTGCCTTTCAGACTTATTTTACAACAGAAAGCAATGGGTTTCGTTTGACTTATACTATATCATCGGTATAATATAAGTTATAAAAGCCCGTTTTTCATAAGCGCAGTACAGCGTTAGAATCGGGAAAAACTGACAAGCAGGGCATGTTTCCCGCGCAGCAGTATTGCTGCGCGGTCAGCTTTGTGTTTTAAGAAGGGTGCGACGGTGCGCATGATTGAAAGAATTACCAGCAGAACAAATCCGTTGATGACGCATATTAGAAAATTGGCCGCTTCCGGGTCCTATCGCCGTAAGAGCGGCGAATTTGTCTGTGATGGCTACAAGCTTTTGCAGGAAGCGCAGTTGTGGCATGCGCCGATGAAAACGATTGTTTTTTCTGATGGGGCAGAGGTGCCGGATATTCCGCACGAAGTACGGCAGGTACAGGTTCCGGAAGATGTGATGAAGTCTGTTGCGCCGTCTGAAAGTCCCCAGGGCGTGCTGTGCGTATGCAGTATGGAAGAGCAGCTTTTGCCTGAAAAACTGGATGGAAGGCATTATGTGGTATTGGATGGTGTGCAGGACCCCGGAAACGTGGGCACCATTCTGCGCACCGCGGATGCTTTCGATTGTGACGGTATGTTTCTTGTGAACGCCTGTGCAGATATTTATAACCCCAAAACGATTCGTGCAACGATGGGTGTGGTCTTTCGCAGACCTGTGTGGAAATGTACGGCGCAAGAATTAAAAGGGCTGCTGAAACTATCGAATATTCCGCTGTATGGTGCTGCACTGCGAGATGATACAGTGGATGCGCGGAAGGTGGATTACGGATGCGCGGCGGTGGCAATCGGCAGCGAGGGGCGTGGATTGTGCGAAGAAATGCTAAAGCTATGCGATCGGACGATCCGCCTGCCTATGAGTGAACGATGCGAGTCATTGAATGCGGCTGTTGCCGCATCGGTACTGCTGTGGGAAATGTATCGCTGAGGAGGCAAAGAGAATGTCCGGCATCAAATATTGGCTGTGGCTGAGAAATCTTCAGGGATTGAACAATAGAGCCTGCTTGAGATTGTGGACTCATTTTTCTTCTCCCGAACATATTTATTATGCAGATATTGAAGAATATGCACAGATTCCCCAACTTACCAAAGCACAGATCAGGGCGCTGGAAGATAAAAGCCTGGATCGGGCGGAACAAATCATGGAGGATTGTGCGCGCCTTGATATACGAGTTATTACGATTGCGGATGCAGAATATCCGGATCGTCTGCGTGCGATTGAAGATGCACCCTGTTTGCTGTATGTCAAAGGCAGCTGGCCTGATTTCGACAGTGAGGCGGCGGTGGCGGTCATCGGTTCAAGAAATTCTACACCCTATGGGATTCGTGTGGGACAAGCCCTGGGGTATGAACTGTCTAAAGGCGGTGCTTATATCGTATCGGGACTGGCGGCACGCGGTGACGCTGCCGGTCACTTCGGTGCGCTGCTGGCAGGAAAGAAAACTGCCGCAGTGCTGGGCTGCGGTGTTGATGTGGTATATCCTGCGGAAAATAAACGTCTTTATGCGGATATTGAATCAGATGGCGTGCTGATTTCAGAATATCCGCCGGGTACAAGACCTGTTGGAACGCATTTTTTAGAACGAAATCGTATTATCAGCGGTTTGTCTGTGGCTGTGATCGTGGTGGAAGCGAAGATGCACAGCGGTACACAGAATACCGTGCGGCACGCCATTGAGCAGGGGCGTGATGTATATGCGGTACCGGGGCCGGTCGATTCGGCATACAGTGAAGGTACAAACCGTATGATTCAGGAAGGCGCCGGAGTTGTAACGCGTGCCTGGGATGTTTTAGAAGAATTGGAACGATGGTTCCCGGATAAAATTGAAGCAAAACTATTTGAACTTCCGCCGATTTTGCAGCGTGCGGAAAAACCGAAATCTACTGCGGCGGCGAAAGAAACAGTGGCAGAAAAAACTGAGAAGCAAATTGACAATAGAAATGAAATAGAATATATTGAAATCGAAAACGCTAAAGATCGTTTTACAGACGATCAGATTCGAATATTATTGACACTTTCCAACCAACCTATGATCGTCGATGATATTGCGGAAACAACACAGATTCCTGTGCGCCGTGTATTATCGGCATTGACAATGCTGGAGATCGATGGGCTGGTCAAGCAGGAAAGCGGAAATCGTTATATCTTAAATGCTGTTATTCAACAATGAGTGTGGAGGTATCTATGGCAAAGAAAAGCCTGGTTATCGTGGAGTCCCCTGCAAAAGCAAAAACAATTGGTAAGTATCTTGGCAACGGATATGAAGTAAAGGCATGCATGGGTCATCTGCGCGATTTACCAAAAAGTAAAATCGGTGTAGATATAGAGCATGATTTTGAGCCGGACTACAAACCGATTAAGGGAAAAGAAGAAATCATCAGTGATTTGAAAAGATCTGCCAAGAGCAGTGAATATGTCTATCTCGCAACTGACCCGGACCGGGAGGGTGAAGCGATTTCCTGGCATTTAAAGGAACTTTTGAATCTTGATGATATAAAGGCACGCCGTGTCACATTTAACGAGATTACTAAAAAAGTTGTGGCTGAAAGTATCCAGGAGCCGCGCGATATCGATCAGGATCTGGTTGATGCCCAGCAGGCAAGGAGAATTTTGGACCGCATCGTGGGCTATCAGCTTTCCCCCTTGCTGTGGAAAAAGATTCGTCGGGGTTTGTCTGCTGGTCGTGTCCAGTCTGTTGCTATGAGAATGGTGGCAGAGCGCGAGGAAGAGATCAATGCTTTTGTGCCGGAAGAATACTGGACGCTGGATGTACATTTGACCAACGAGGATAAAACCGGTGGCTTTGTTGCCCATTTTTACGGACAGGACGGTAAAAAGAAGGAGCTGACCAGCGAGGAAGAGGTCAACACGGTTTTGACTGCTGTGGAGGGGAAGCCCTTTTGGGTGGAAAAGGTGAAGCGTGTGGATAAACAGCGCTCTCCGTCTCCGCCGTTTACCACTTCTACCATGCAGCAGGAGGCGTCCCGCAAGCTGAATATGACGCCTCGCCGTACCATGGCGATTGCCCAGCAGCTGTATGAGGGTATCGACATTACCGGAGAGGGTACCGTTGGCTTGATCACCTATATGAGAACGGACTCTCTGCGTATTTCTGACGAGGCATTGGACGCGGCAAAGAAGTTTATCCACGAGCGTTACGGTGCGGCGTATTATCCTGAGCAGACGCGTCACTTTAAAACAAAATCCGGTGCGCAGGATGCCCATGAAGCCATTCGTCCCAGTGATATTACATTGACCCCGGAGCGCATCCGTCAGGATTTGACCCCAGAGCAGTATCGCCTGTATCGCCTGATTTGGAGCCGTTTCATTGCATGCCAGATGGCAAATGCTGTATACGACAGCGTGAGCGTGGAAGTGGCGGCCGACGGGTATAACTTCCGTGCAAATTACAGCGCCATGAAGTTTGCCGGTTATACTGCGGTTTATGAAGAAGGAAAAGATGAGGAAAAGGAGGAAAAAACTTCTCCGCTGCCTTCCCTACAGGAAGGTCAGACCCTTGTGAAAGACACCACGGAAAAAGAGCAGCACTTCACACAGCCTCCCAGCCGCTATACCGATGCAACGCTGATCCGAGCCATGGAAGAGCAGGGGATCGGACGTCCTTCGACCTATGCGCCCACTGTATCTACGATCCTTGATCGTGAGTATGTCATCAAGGATGGAAAGCATCTGCGGATCACACCTTTGGGTGAAGTGGTCACGGGACTGATGAAAGATAAGTTTCCGGATATCGTGGACACCGGTTTTACGGCGAATATGGAAAAGAACCTCGACAGCGTGGAAGAGGGGAACAAGAACTGGAAAGCACTGCTGCATGATTTCTATACACCGTTTGCGCAGTCTCTTGCACAGGCTGAGAAAGATCTGGAAGGCGTTCGCATTAAGGTGCCGGATGAGGTGTCGGAGGAGATTTGCCCCGAATGCGGTAAAAATCTGGTGGTGAAGTCCGGGCGCTTTGGCAGGTTTCTGGCCTGCCCGGGGTATCCCGACTGCAGCTTTACTATGCCGCTGGTCATTGTGATGCCTGGCCGCTGCCCAAAGTGCGGCGGTCGATTGATGAAACGTACCGGTACCAGCAAGAAGACCAACAAGCAGTATACTTATTACTGCTGTGAGCATGTCAATTCCCGCAATGAGGAACCCAAGTGCGACTTTATGACATGGGATGTGCCCGTTAAGGACGATTGCCCTGTGTGCGGCCATACCATGTTTAAAAAGCCCGGTAAGGGCTTTAAAAAGCCATATTGCATCAACGAGGCCTGCGCAAACTTTGTTCCTGAAGATCAGCGCGGCTACAAAAAGAAAACGGCTGCTTTAGAGGGCGGAGCATCCGCGGCGGATGAAACGGCACAGGCAGCTGTGGAAGAAAAGAAGCCTGTGGCCAAAAAGGCAGCGGCAGCGAGGAAAACAGCTGCGAAGAAGACAACTGCAAAGAAGTCTGCAGCAACCAAGGCAGCAGCAAAGAAGACCACTGCAAAAAAGGCGGCGGCTCCCAAAACTGCAGCCAAGAAAACAACGAAGAAAGCGGATAAATAAAGAGAATGGTCGATCAGAAAGTAATTGTAATCGGTGCCGGTCTTGCCGGCTGTGAAGCAGCCTGGCAGCTCGCGCGCCGTGGCATTCAGGTAGAGCTTCATGAAATGAAGCCTGCAAAAATGACAAGTGCGCACACAAGCGACGGATTTGCCGAGCTGGTGTGCTCGAACTCCCTGCGTTCCAATCAGCTGGAAAATGCGGTAGGTCTTTTGAAAGAGGAAATGCGCCGTTTGGATTCGCTGATTCTTGCCTGCGCCGATGAAACGCAGGTGGAGGCTGGCGGCGCTTTGGCAGTAGACCGTCAGGGGTTTTCTGAGCTGGTGACAAAAAAGGTGCGCAATCACCCCAATATTACCGTGATGGAGCAGGAAGATACCGTGCTGCCGGAGGACGGCGAACTCGTCGTTGCAAGCGGTCCTTTGACATCTGACGATCTGGCTGCCTATTTGTACCGGTTGTTTGGCGATCACAGTACGCTGAATTTCTATGATGCGGCAGCCCCGCTGGTCACCTATGAAAGCGTGGATATGAGCAGTGCATTCTTTGCATCCAGATACAATAAGGGTACACCCGATTATATCAACTGCCCGATGACGGATGAAGAATATCATGCCTTTGTACGGGAACTTGTTTCTGCGGAGGAGGCTGAGGTACACGGCTTTGAAGATAAGCATGTATTTGAAGGATGCATGCCGGTGGAGGTTATGGCACGCCGCGGCGTGGAGACGCTGTGCTACGGTCCGCTCAAGCCCCGTGGACTGGTAGACCCCAGAACCGGAAAGGAGCCTTATGCGGTTGTTCAGCTGCGCAAGGACAATGCGCAGGGCAGTATCTATAATTTGGTTGGTTTTCAGACCCATTTGAAATTTCCTGAGCAGCGCCGCGTTTTTTCTATGATTCCAGCACTGAAGGATGCGCAGTTTGTGCGCTATGGCAAGATGCACCGCAATACCTATATGGATTCGCCCCGGTTGCTGAATCGCTATTATCAGCTCAAATCTGATCTGCGCATTTCCTTTGCCGGTCAGATGACAGGCGTGGAGGGATATGTGGAATCTGCGGCATCGGGACTTCTTGTGGGGATTGAAACGGCACGTCGCCTGCTGGGGCTTGCACCGATCGATTTTCCCCAGGAAACGGCTGTGGGAGCATTGGGATTGTATATCAGCAATCCGTCGGTGACGGAGTTCCAGCCCATGAATATCAACTTTGGAATTATGCCGCCCCTTGGCTATCGCGTAAAGGGCGGAAAAAGAAATAAAAACGCCGTGATTGCACAGCGTGCATTGGATGCGCTGGAGCCTTTACGTACCATTGCAGCAGAGGGGGTTATTTCAGAATGAAGATTATTATTGACGCCATGGGCGGAGATAACGCCCCATTGGAAATTGTAAAAGGTGCGATCCAGGGTCATAAGGATTTTGGCGCAGAAATCATCCTGACAGGTAAGGAAAATGAAATTTTGAAGGCTGTGGAGGACTGTGGAGAGAGACTTCCTGACGGTGTTACGATCCGCAATTGCACAGAGGTAATTGAGGCGGAGGATGATCCTGGGTTTGCGTGCCGCCGCAAAAAGGATTCTTCTATGACGGTCGGCTTGACGATGCTGCGCGACGGCGAAGGGGATGCCTTTGTTTCTGCTGGAAGTACTGGCGCGCTGCTGGCTGGTGCTACGCTGTTTGTAAAGCGTGTGCGCGGTATTCGCCGTGCGGCAATGTCACCGCTGATCCCTACGGCAGCCGGCGATGCGGTTCTGGTAGATTGTGGTGCAAATATTGAATGCACACCGGAATATTTGCTGCAGTTTGCTTATATCGGTAATTTTTATGCAAAGCATGCACTGAAGCTGGAGCATCCCCGTGTGGGACTTTTGAATATCGGGGCAGAGGAAAGCAAGGGTATGCAGCTGCATAAGGACGCATATATATTGCTGAAAGAAGCAGGTGACGCAGGGCACATCAATTTTATCGGCAATGTGGAAGCAAAAGATGCGCTGAAGGGCAGCGTTGATGTTATTGTGGCAGACGGCTTTTCCGGCAATATTATGCTCAAAACGATTGAGGGTACCGGTTCTATTGTAAAAACAAAACTCAAGGGCATGTTTATGAAGAATCTGGTGACAAAAATCGGCGCCCTCTGCGTGAAGGGCGGCATCAATGATATTAAGCTGTCCCTTGATCCGAACGAACGCGGCGCAACACCATTTTTGGGTATTGCTAAGCCTGTTTTGAAGGCACACGGTTCATCTAATGCCAGAGCCATCCGCAATGCCGTCAAAGCTGCAATGGATGCTGTTGACAGCCGTTTGGAAGAGGAAATCGCAAGCAATATTGAACTAATGCAGGTAAAAAGCGAGAAGAAAGAAGAGACATTGGCGCATGAATGAGCTGATTTCGGCATACATATAAAAGTATCTATTGACAGGCAGGGAAGAATGCTCTATTATCATTGTGCCAAGTAATGGCGGTGCCGATGGAATCGGTAAGCATATAGCAAGGGAGGATTTTTCTGTGACTGCAGAAGAAATTTTTGATAAGGTAAGAGAAATTATTGCGGAAGAGTTTTCCGTGGATGCGGAAAGTATCAGCATGAACAGCCTGCTGGAAGATGATTTGGGAGCAGATTCGATTGATTTGGTGGAGCTGGCTGTGGCTTTGGAAGAGGAATTTGATCTGGCTGAGACTGAGGAAGAGGTTCTCGGTGAGATCAAGAGTGTTGGCGATGTAGTGGATTATATCGGCAAGCAGCTGGCTGAGTAAATTGATTCATCCATATCAGTGAGAGAGGAGATGGGATGTAAAATGAAAGAATTGCAGAAAAAGCTTGGGTATGCCTTTAAAAACCCGTCTTTGCTCTCGGAGGCATTGAATCACAGTTCCTACGCCAATGAGCATCGTGCACAAGGGATTCAGAGCAATGAGCGCCTTGAGTTTCTGGGTGATAGTGTTTTGGGTTTTGTTACAGCAGAATTTTTATTTGAACTGCATCAGGACTTGCCCGAAGGCGATTTGACACGCCAGCGTGCAGCACTTGTGTGTGAGCAGAGTTTGCATGAAGTGGCAAAAGAGTTGCATCTTGGCAAATATCTGAAACTCGGAAAGGGAGAAGATGCAGGCGGCGGTCGTACCAGAGCATCTATTTTGGCAGATGCGACAGAGGCTGTGTTTGCGGCCGTCTATCTGGATGGCGGCATCAAGGCTGCGGCTGATTTGATTCACCGTGTGCTGCTGGATAAGGAAGGGGAGCATGCAGAGGAACTGGTGCAGGACTATAAAACAGCTTTGCAGGAGCTGGTTCAGCGTAAGAGCGGCCAGCAGCTAAGCTACCGCATGATTGGCGAAAGCGGTCCGGATCACAATAAAACATTTACTGCTGAGGTTCTGCTCAATGGAGAAGGTGTTGGTGTGGGCAGCGGACACAGCAAAAAAGAGGCTGAGCAGGCTGCTGCACATGCAGCGATTCGTAAAATTGAGATGTAAGAAACGAGAAATGCATTTTGGAAAACCAAGGTGCATTTCTTTTTATTTTGATTCGCGAAAAGGACTGGAATCTGGTAATCAAATATGATAATATAGTATGGTATCATCACAAAAATAGGCTCTTTTTTAAGTGAGCACGGGGTTTGTGCTGTTATAGGACACAAACAGAAAGGATTTTTTATCGATGTCTATTTTCTCTGCAATCATTCTGGGAGTCATTCAGGGTGTCGCTGAATTTTTGCCGATTTCCAGTTCCGGTCATTTGGCGATCGCGCAAAATCTTTTTGGAATAAAGTTAGAAGGCAGTACAGACGGTACTTTCGATATCCTGCTGCATTTAGGTACGCTGTTTGCCGTTTTTGTTGCGTACTGGCCAGATATTGTTGATATGATCAAGGAATTTTTTCTTGGTATTCGCGATATTGCCAAAAAAAGTACACCTGTACCTGTGCCGCCAAACCGCCGCATGATTCTGCTGATTATCATCGGTACACTGCCCTTGTTCCTGATCCTTCCGATTAAGGATTATATTGAAGGGCTGAGTGCGAATACGGTTGTTGTTGGCGCTGCACTGCTGGTCACCGGTGTGCTGCTGTTTTTCAGTGATCGCCATAATCAGGGCAAAAAGAATGCAAGTACCGTGCGTTTGCGTGATGTTGCCATTATTGGCGTTGCGCAGGCTTTTGCAACGATGCCCGGTATCTCCCGCTCCGGTACTACCGTATCGGTAGGCTGTTATCTGGGGTTGGATCGCCGCTTTGCACTGCGTTATTCCTTCCTGATGTCTATTCCTGCCATTTTGGGTGCAAACATACTCAATTTGAAGGATTGCATTGAAACAGGCGTAGATCCGGCATTGATTCCGGCATATATTTCCGGTATGGTCACTGCTGCGGTTTTGGGCTATCTTTCCATTCGCCTGTTGAAATTGGTTACTGAAAAGGGTAAGTTCGGTGCGTTTGCTTATTATTGCTGGACGGTCGGCGCATTGACCATTTTGCTGTCCTTCGTTTTGTAAAAGTTTAGTATCAGTATTTTAATATTACATAAAGAGGTCCTTTTTATGGCACAAACGCAGAATAAAAAGAAAACTTCATCTACAGGCAGCCGTACTAAGAGCAGCACTAAATCGTCCTCTTCTTCGAAGAAGGGGGCGAGAAGTGCTGCGCCTGCGAAGAAGCCGATTCGCAGGGAGGTAGGCGGAGCAGTGCTTTTGGTTTTGGCACTTTTTTCCGCAGTGGGGTATGTGCCGACAAATGCAATTTTTATCAAATTCTTTGCTGATTTATTAAAGGGCTTGTTTGGTTATGGCTTTTGGATTGTACCGCCTACGTTTTTCTGCATCAGTATGATTCTCCTTTTCCACAGAGGAAGACCTGTGCGCCTGCGTATTGCCTGCATGTGCATTGCAGCCGTTGCGATCGGTATCATTTTGCAGATCTTGTTGTGTAAACAGGAGTTTGCTTCTGCGGCTGCGATTGTCAAGAATTTATACCAGACAGGTATCGCTATGACAAGCGGCGGTGTGATCTGTGGCGGAATTGGCTATGGCTTTGTACAGCTCTTTGGCGTATTTGCATCGGTTGCAGTATGCATTTTATTGGCATCTGCGTGTTTGCTGTTTGGCTTGCAAATCAATCCCGTGGAGGTTCATCAGCGTGTGCGAGAAAGCCGTGTGGAATATGAGCCGGAGTCAGAGTATGAGCAGCCGAATAGCCGTATTACCATTAAGGAAACCGCAAGACGCCCACGCCCTGAAATTGATATCCCCTTGGATAATGAGCCTGAATGTGCTGTGCGCAGCCGTGCAGTGGCAGAGCCATTGGGAAAGAAACCGGAACGCAAAGGATTTTTTAACCGTAAGGCAAACGTGCCCAAACCCCATGAGTTGCTGAGTCATACGGAAAAGTGTACGCAGGAGGAGGCGGGAGCTGTTGAAGGCATGGAATCTGTGCTGCCCGATCAGGAAGTGCCTGCTCCCATATCAGCGCCTATGATGCCCCCTGCGGCCGGAGTTGCGGAAATGCCTGGTGAGCCGATTTTTCAATCGCCTGTGGAGCCCTTCGTTCCGAAAAATGCAGCACCAATTGAAGAAAAACCTGTTGCAGCAAAAATAGCGGAGGAATACACCGCATCTGAATTCAGGCAGCCGAGTAAGAAACAATTAGCAGAACAAGTTGCTGCGGCAACTGCTGAGGTTGCTGCGGAAATTGAACAGAAGAGTGTGGAAGAGAATCCCTATGAATATCCGCCCTACGATTTGCTCAGTGATTTGCATCCCGGCAATGTGGCGATGGCACAGGCAGAGCAGCAGGAAAATTTGCAGCGCTTGTGCAATACGCTGGAAAGCTTTGGTATTCGTGCTCAGGCCGGAGAAGTTGTGCGTGGTCCTTCCATCACCCGCTATGAGTTCCAGCTGGAGCAGGGCGTGAAATTGAGCAAGGTCACATCGCTTTCGGACGATTTGGCATTGGCACTGGGTGTGGGGAATATTCGAATTGCACCTATTCCGGAAAAGCTCTCCGTTATCGGTATGGAAGTGCCGAATAAGCACAGTTCCATGGTGCTGATCCGCGATGTGCTGGAGGGTGAAACATTCTGTGAGCATAAATCTAAAGTTGCATTCTCCATTGGTCGGGATATTGCCGGTCACGATATCGTGGGCAATATCAGTAAGCTGCCCCATGTGCTGATTGCGGGTACAACGGGCAGCGGTAAATCTGTTTGTATCAATTCCTTGATTGTCAGCCTGCTGTATAAGGCAACCCCCGATGAGGTGCGCTTTATCATGGTGGATCCCAAGATGGTTGAATTGAATCCGTACAACGGTATTCCCCATTTGCTGATTCCTGTTGTCACAGACCCGAAAAAGGCTGCCGGTGCATTGCAGTGGGCCGTGTTTGAAATGATGAAGCGTTATAAAACGTTTTCAGAGTACAATGTCAAGGATCTGGCATCGTTCAATAAGGTTGCTGCCAATGATCCTGCATTACAGAAGCTGCCCACAGTTGTGGTTGTAATTGATGAGTTGGCAGACTTGATGATGGTAGCCGCAAAAGAAGTGGAAGAATCCATCTGCCGTGTTGCGCAGATGGGACGTGCTGCTGGTGTCCATCTGGTCATTGCAACGCAGAGGCCCTCTGCGGATATCATTACCGGTATCATGAAGGCGAATATTCCGTCCCGTATTGCTTTTGCGGTTGCATCCAGTATGGAATCCCGTATCATTTTGGATATGACAGGTGCTGAAAAACTGGTGGGTAAAGGCGATATGCTTTACTTCCCTGTTGGTTCCAGCAAACCGCAGCGCGTGCAAGGCTGTATGATTACAGAGGAAGAAATTGACCGCGTGGTGAACTTTGTGAAGCAGAGCGGTGAGGCACAGTATTCTGATGAAATCATGAAGAAGATCGAGGAGAGCCTGACAGATGGTAAAGGGGAGGGCAAGTCTGCTGCAACAGAAGCGGTGGCGGATGATACCGATCCGCTTTTCGATGATGCTGTGGAAGTCCTCCTGGAAACAGGACAAGCTTCTGTTTCCATGCTTCAGCGCCGCTTGAAATTGGGTTACTCCCGTGCAGCACGGCTGATCGATCAGATGGAGGATCGAGGTGTGGTTGGTCCCTTTGAAGGCTCGAAGCCACGTCAGCTTTTGGTTTCCCGTGCATCCTGGGATGCCTATAAGCGTGGCCTTTCCGGTGAGGTAGAAGAGGAGAGCGAAGAAGCACCGGAAGAACCGGTGCAAATCGATATTCCGATTCCGGATCTGCCTGAGGGTGATGGTTCAGAAAAGGCACCTTGGGATGAAGAGGCAGAAGAATCTTCTGAAGATGAATAAAAAGTACAGTGCACAGCGATTTGGCTGATTGGCAGTCCCTGCGTTTTTGCGCCGATTGCAAACTGTTTTGAATGTACACAAAAAACTCCCCATGGATTCTTCTGGAATCCATGGGGAGTTTTGTTGATTGCACAGTGCGATTTGTGGAAATTGTGTAAAAGTGCGCAGCTTTTAATCTTCCCAGACAATTTCGCCCTTCTCAATTTTACTCAGAATATTTGTCCACTGCTCTGGTGTAAATTTATGTTTATCCTTATGGCTGACGGAGATCAAGCTGCCAAGGCTTGAGTATTCCGTTGCTTTTGGGTCAATAATCTCGATCATAGGCTCATGCGTATCGGATGTATCAGATGTCGTATCATAAAGAACCCTCATACTCAAATCTTTTTCAATTTTTTCTAAATTCACATCGGTGCTCTTGGGCAGGTAGAGTATAGTGCCGTCTTTTAAATCGACAGATTGCATTGCATCCAAATCGAATTCCGCACCATTTAAGGGAGACTGAATAGATTCAGTGGCAAAAGCTGCGGTAGCACCGCCGATGGTCAATACAGCTGCCAAGGTTATAGCTGCTGCAGAGGCTTTTTTGAATTTCATAATTGCTTCAATCCTTTCTGAAATTGCATTTTTACAAAAGTGATTTTGCAGAGAAAGATAACTGCTTCTTGCCTCCTCCATGGAAAGAAGTGCCAGTGCGTAGGAGGAGCAACGTGATGCACCCAATCTTTGAATCACCGCTGCATCACAGGATAATTCCATATCTCGATTTGCCAGAGTATACAGGATCCAAACAAAAGGGTTCCACCAATGGAGACAGAGAACCCCGGCAAAAATCAGTTTGGTTATGCCGTCTAAGCGTTGTATATGAACATATTCATGGGTGAGAATAGCAACGAGAGATTCCTCGTTTGTGCGGTCCATTTTCTTTGGCAGTAGTATGACGGGGTGGAAAATGCCGTAGGTCAGCGGAGAGCTGATGCGGTCAGAGCTGCGGATTTCCGGCTGCCGTATTCCACTGTGCGCCTTCAGCCATGCCGCTGCTGCAGGTGTTGTATCAGGAAGGGACATTTTGAATTTTTGGATGCTTCGTACATAGGACACAAGAAACCATGCGCCCAGCACCGCTGTGCCAATGCTCCACAAAGCAGCGAAGAAGGGAATTTCAAAACCTGTCTGCTGTGTTGGGATAGAAGAAGGCGTTGGGAAAGGATTCATGAACTGACCGGAAATAACAGAGGATTCTTTGCATGCGATGTTCGGAATCGACAGGATGGAAAAGGGCAGCGGAATGGAAACAGGCAATAATAGGCGTAAGGCGGCAATTTCCCATAACACCACAAATACTGTTTTGGGCAGCTTGTGGATGGCAAGAGGGCGGATCAGTACAATGCAGAGAATTAAAATACTGCCGGAAAGACCCATTTGCAATAGACTCATAGCGTGTCCTCCTTACTCCATTTCTGCCACCATTTGACGGAGCCTTTCGATTTGATCCGTGGAAAGCTGCTTGCCACCCAGCAGGGAGGCAAACAGAAGATCGGCAGAGCCATCAAAGAGCTTGTCGATCAGCTCCTCTGTTTCTGTCTCCTGAACGGTTTCTTTTGCGATCAGGGCATGGCACATGAAATTGGGTTCACTGCGTTCGATGGCCCCTTTTGCAATGCATTTTTTAATTACCGTATAGGTGGTATTCATATTCCAGCCGATTTCATCTTTGAGGATATCTGAAATCCTTTTAGCGGTCATATCACCGTCCTTCCAAAGTACATCCATGACTTTCAGCTCAGAATCAAAAAGCTTGATTGCCATATTATCAAATCCTTTCTATAAACTATTGCAATAGCTCTATAATCACACTACCACAATAGTTTGTGTTTGTCAACACTATTGTGGTAGTGTGAAAAAAGAGACGCGACAAACATTGCTGTCGTGTCTCTTATGGCGTGGCCGCACACTATTTTTGGTTGCTCGCGCGTACGGAAATTATTGAGAGGTATGAGAAAGGGAATCTGAGAAAATCGTTACATCATTTTTCCCATTTGCTTTGGATGTATACATTGCCGCATCCGCTGCTTTATAGAGTTGTTCATATAAATTGTTCGTGTTGGCTTGTGAAAAAGCAATGCCAATGCTGCATGTAATGGAGATTTTACCGGATGCGTGAGCATAGTTTCGCGGAATTTTTTCTAAAAGAATATTCGCTTTTTCGATTGCATAGCTCGTATCTGGGATGTTGGACATAAAGATGACAAATTCATCCCCACCTAATCTGCATACATAGTCTGTGGGAGCAAAAAGGTTCGTTAATTCATCCGAAACCGCTTGCAAACACCGATCTCCTTCGTAATGCCCTAAAGTATCATTTAAAGTTTTGAAATTATCAAGATCTAACAGAATCATGGCACAAAGTGCGTTGCTGGCAGAATTCGTTTGTATGAAAGATTCTAAAGATTTTCTGTTTAAAAGACCTGTCAGGCTATCCCGTTCACTTAAATAAATGATCTGCTGCGTTTTTTCGAATTCCTGATACTTGAGCCAGCAAACACAAAAGTTGATGCTCCCGGCAACTACAAGAACAAATAAATTGTCAATTATATAAAGTTTCATCGGGTGTGAGTAGAGCAAATCGCAATTTTTTATAACCGTTATGATGATATCAGCGAATAACGCTGAAGCAATAATAAAGGTATATTTTCTGATATGTCCGATCACTGCAAATGATGTGGATAATACAATACAAATGATGACAGTATAAGAAATATATTTATCATATAGAAAATATTGTAATTCGAGAATAATAATAGTTTGAAAAATATT
>JAHHSM010000038.1 GCA_020025175.1 Oscillospiraceae bacterium
TTGCCTCTGCTGTTTTTCTTTTTTGCGAATAAAGAATATCAGGCTGTTTAAAATGATAATAATAAAAAATTGTTAAAAAGAAATTTTTAGGTGCAGCAGACATCAAATGCTTCTTTCGGAAAAGATCGTCCAAAAGCCCCGATATTTGTGCAGACTTATTTTTATGCTATGGGAGATGTTAAGAATGCCATAGATAAAGACGGCAAATTTTGCAAGGGGTGATTGAATGAATGGAAAGAAAAAAATTCTTTCAAAGAAAAGGCAGCGATGTTGGCTGTCACTGCTGCTGGCATGGAGCTTTTGCCTGGGAACTATCACTGTACCTGCGTATGCAGGAGAAAGTGCAAAGAAAAAATTGGAAAATTATTCCAGTCATGTGCGCACAGTGATTCCGATTGGCCATACAGTAGGGATCAAGCTTTTCTCTGATGGATTAATGGTGGTCAATTTATCAGAAAGCATGGATGGCGAAGGAAAACTTTCTCCGGCGCGTGCCTGCGGCATTCAAACAGGCGATCTTTTAATCGAATTAAACAATGAAGATTTAAAATCAACAGAACAGCTGCAAGCCGCGCTACAGGAGAATAAAGAGCAACCGGTGTCGTTGACAATAAAGCGTGGCGCAAAGACGCTATCATTCAAAACAACGCCGCAGAGTGACGCAAACGGTGTATATCGGCTGGGTGCATGGGTACGTGACAGTATGGCAGGAATTGGTACAGTAACATACTATGATCCTGCAAATGACACATTCGGTGCTCTGGGACATGGTATCACGGATGTGGATACTGCGCAGCTTATGCCGATTGCATCAGGCAGCGTCATACCGTCGGTGGTTGCTGATGTGAAAAAGGGCAAGGGTGGAACGCCGGGCGAACTGCGCGGCGATTTTAAAACCAATGTGGAACTTGGCACACTGGACTGCAATTCTTCCAACGGTGTTTTTGGAAAACTGACCGATTCGTCCATTGTCACAGGGCAGCCGATGGAGATTGCACGCAAGAATGAAATAAAGCGTGGAAAGGCGACAATCCTTTCCAACGTCAATGGCGATGAAGTGAAAGAGTATTCGGTTAAAATAACAAAGATTTTAAAAAATGGAGATTCCGGACGCGATATGATGCTCTCCATTACAGACAATGAACTGCTGTCACAGACAGGAGGTATCGTTCAGGGTATGAGCGGCAGCCCGATTATTCAAAACGGCAAGCTTATAGGTGCTGTGACTCATGTATTTGTCAATGACCCCACCAAGGGCTACGGTATCTTTATCGAAAATATGCTGGATGCGGCAGGATAACCAAAAGCGGCAGAGAATTTTCTCTGCCGCTTTTTGCTTTGTATGATATAATTCTGCTAGATAGATCAAAATAATCCAAACAGATAAATTTTAGAAAGTGAGTGATTTATATGAAAAAGATAATCATGATGGCACTTTGCATTGCACTTTCAATTTCTTTGATAAGCTGTGGGAAAGCATCTGTATCTAAAAGTAGGGAATCCTCAAAGCATAACAATGTAATCAAATGGTTTGATTGCCTTAACGGTGATCAAATGGTCTGGGATGGTGTTAGAGAGTATGATTTGGAAGAATTTTCGGGAGTTACTTTTCGCTGGAGCTCAGAAAAAATGGAGGCCGTAACAGACGAGAAAATTATTCCTCTGTATTACGGAATGCCAATTTGGAGCGCTTATTTTTATGATTTGACTGGAGACGGAAATCCGGAACTTTGTTCAACCCTAAGCTTTGGCTCAGGAATGATAGATAACCGGATCATGATTTATGACTATGCCAACGGTATGAGTTATGAGCTTTCAGATCGAGGCAATTATGACTATATCCTAAATATGCAGGATGATTCTCTTGTTGTTGAAAAGCGTGCTTATATGCAAGATGAACTCATTGAATTTGGAGAACTGGTATTTTTGAATAATGCAATTCAGATAAAAACAGAAGATTAGGTGTTAGACCCATCGGAATTTATCTAACAGTTGTTATCCCTAATAGAAATCACTCGTGAGCGGCAGCCCCATCATTCAGGATGGCAAACTGGTGGGGGCGGTCACCCATGTTTTGGTCAATGATCCCAAGAAAGGTTATGGTATCTTTATCGAAAATATGATGGAAACGGCAAAATAATAAAACAGGGAGCACGATGATGATACGATCGTGCTCCCTGCTTAAATCATAAGCTGCAAATCAATTGTTGTTTCCTAATTGCCAGAATGCAACGGCACTGGCGGCAGCCACATTCAGGGAGTCTACACCGTGTGACATGGGGATACGAATGGTATAGTCACAATTAGAAATGGTGCAGCCGGATAAGCCTTCGCCCTCTGTACCCAATAGGATGGCTAGTTTTTCCTCTGCCATCAGACGCGGATCTTTGATGGAAATGGATTGGTCATTCAGGGCCATGGCAGCAGTTTTGAAACCCAGATTTTTCAGCGTGTGCATGGTGGGTTCTGGCCAATCGGCGGCATTTTCACAAATATAAGTCCATGGAACTTGGAACACAGTACCCATACTGACACGAATTGCGCGCCGATATAGTGGATTGCTGCATGCAGGGGTCAGCAGCACAGCATCTATATTGAGTGCAGCGGCAGAACGAAAAATTGCACCTACATTGGTGGGATTCATGACGTTTTCCAAAATCGCAATGCGCCGTGCATTGGCACATAGGTTTTCCATTGTTTCCAATGGAGCGCGGCGCATTGCGCACAGCATGCCGCGTGTGAGTTGAAATCCGGTTAAATTTGTCAATACATCAAATTCTGCTGTATAGATGGGAATTTCACCACAACGGGAAATAATAGGCTGCGCCTGCGCAGCAATGTGTTTTTTTTCAACAAGGCAGGAAACAGGTGCATAGCCGGCATCGAGCGCACGCTCAATTACTTTGGGACTTTCAGCAATGAACAGCCCATTTTGCGGGTCCTGTCGATTTAGGAGCTGTACTTCGGTGAGACGTGCATACACGTCTAATTCTGGTGCATTGAGATTTTTTATTTCGATAATATTGGACATATGAGTCTCCTTCATGCCAATGAGAGTTCCGTATGGATAAAATTTTGAATTTGAAAATATTATAATAATTGTGCCTAAACGTGTCAAATGTGTACTGTATTTTTGAGGGGTATGGAGAATGAGAAGCACATGGTATTGTGGATAGTGTAGACGGGCTGAACAGCATGTTGATTTTTTGCGTTTTAAAAATTGCTAATAAGTGACAAAAACAAGAAAATAGTGACAATTTATCGCTATTTTGTGACGAAAGACGTCGAACGAAAAAACACATAAATTACCATAAATTCCCAATTATCGCTTGAATATTCTGTCCTATTATGATACCTTAGTAATACAGCAAAACGAAGCTTCAGAATGTTGCGCATTAGATGAATGTATTAATCTTGGACTGCAAAGCAGTAAACTATGTGTAGAGGGTTTGGTGGAAGAATGGAATCAAAGTGGAATGTCTTGCTGGTGGATGCCAGCACAGAATTTCGAGAGTTGCTGCAAAAGGCACTCGATGAATCGGAAGAATTTCAAGTAGTTGGATCTCTGGGGGATGGTCTGGAGGCTGCGCACCTGGTGCAGCAGGAAAAACCTGACCTGATTCTGATGGATATGATTTTGCCGGGTTTGGATGGCCTTGGCTTGCTTGATCATATCGCTCAGATGAATGAATATCACCCTGAAGTGATTGTAATTTCGCAATTTGTCAATAGCAAAATCGTTGCTTCGACCATGAACAAGGGTGTTTACTACTATATGTCAAAACCGTGTGAGATGGATTCTTTGATGGAGAGAATGCGTCAGGCAATGGTGGCAGAGGAAGAAGTAAAGCAGGAAGAACCGACGATGAAGGAATTGAGCAGTCAGGTTACTTCCATTATTCATGAAATCGGTGTGCCGGCACACATCAAAGGATATCAGTACTTACGCGAGGCAATTTTAATTGCGGTTGAGGATATGGAAGTAATCAATGCGGTTACAAAGGTGCTGTATCCGGAAGTTGCACGGCGCTATAACACAACACCATCTCGTGTAGAACGTGCGATTCGTCATGCAATTGAAGTTGCATGGGATCGCGGCGATTTGGAAACCTTGCAGAAATTCTTTGGCTATACAGTTTCCAATACAAAGGGAAAACCAACCAATAGTGAATTCATTGCTATGATCAGCGACCGCTTGGTGCTGCAGATGCATTCTACTTTACATGAAAAACAAGCATAATAAATAAAAAGATCCGGCGTTCTATGGAGAACGCCGGATCTTTTTATTTAAGTAATTATCAAGCTTTGCGGATAATGCCCATAGGTGTACATTCGTGGGACTGGCCTAAAGGGTTGTCCTTCAGGATGCGTGCATAGAGGTCCCGATCAGCCGATGCATCAGAAGCCCCCAGAATATTGCCCCCCAAGTCATTGATATCGACGATGAGGGTTGGATGACCAATGTGCTTTGCAATATCAGATGCGGTTTCGTCGGGGTTCAGAGGACCAAGGACAACGCATTCGTTATAGGGAGGGATCGTGTTAGGGCAGGGGCCGTCAATGGAGGAAGCCTTCTCGCCTGCAATCATATAGAACCAACCACGTTTTCCGAAAATTTTACCGATCACGCTGATAAAGGCTGCAAACAGAATGCGAATGGTACCGCATTCACGCAAAGCCATCTCCATCGTTTCGGGGATACCCAGACCAATACCGTGAGGGGTTTTTGTCACATAGCGAGACAGGATAACTGCCAAACGGCGCGGATGAATATCTTTCATGTAGATTGCACGCTTTTGCGTGCAGGCCACACACTTTTCAGAGATAAAGAGAATATCTCCATCCTGCAGCAAAGGTGCGGCATACTGCTGACAAACATCGTTAATATTGTCTTTGTCAGTTACAACATGGGTTTTGATTGGGTGACGGATATAGGAAATGCCATCCACTTCGATCATTTCGTTTTTACCGTCATTATGGGTCAGTTCATTCATAAATGTACCTGTCTTTCTTTAGAGAATATATCGTAAAAGAGATCATACTATACCAATATAAATGCATTATACCCATAAAGCAGACAAATTACAAGGCACATACTGTACAGAATCCATTAAAAGATAACTGAATTCTTTGACTTTTTCGTGGCAATATTCCTATTGCATATCTATCGGGAATAGAATAGAATAATTCTATTGTCTTTTGAAAGGGCGTTATCGAGTGACAGGAAAAGAAGCAATTTCGTATATTGAAAATGTACCTTGGCAGGGAACCCGTCTGGGACTGGAGCGAACACAGGAATTGCTTGCAAAACTCGGAAACCCGGAAAAGCAGCTGCGGTTTGTCCACGTTGCCGGAACCAACGGGAAAGGTTCCACTGCATCCATGACTGCATCTGTTCTGCGCCAAGCAGGGTATGTGACGGGGCTTTATATTTCCCCTTTTTTGCAGGTGTTCAATGAACGGATGTCGGTAAATGGAGCAAATATTACCGATGAAGAATTGGGCGAACTGACAGAGCGGGTGCAGGCAATTGCAGAGGCAATGGAGGATGCACCAACAGAATTTGAAATGATGACAGCAATTGCTATGCTGTTTTTCGTAAAGCGTCAATGTGATATTGTGGTGCTGGAAGTAGGGATGGGTGGCCGATTGGATTCTACCAATGTTATTGAAGCGCCGGAAGCCGCTGTGATTTGCAATATCGGCTTAGATCATGTCAAAGAGCTGGGCGATACAGTGGAGAAAATTGCTTATGAAAAAGCAGGAATCATTAAACGCGGCTCGGATGCAGTGCTGTATCAACCTTCAGAAACTGGAGTAGAAGCGGTGATTCGTCAAGTTTGTCAGGAGCATCAAGTGCCGCTCCATATAGCGGATTTTTCGCGCATTGCAGTTTTGGAAGATACCATTGGCGGACAAACCTTTTCCTATAAAACCTATCATGATTTGCATTTGCAGCTTTTGGGCAGTCATCAGCTGAGAAATGCGGCTGTTGTGGTGGAAACTATAGAGGTTTTGCGCAATCGCGGTTATCAAATTTCGGATGAAGCTCTGCAAAAAGGGCTTGCCCAGACCAGCTGGCCCGGCCGCTTTGAAGTGCTGCATGAAGCGCCTGTTTTTATTGCAGACGGCGGTCATAACCGTCAATGTGCAGAGGCGGTAAAGGATGCACTGAAAACGTATTTTCCTCAAAAAGAAATTTTACTGATTATAGGCGTTCTGGCGGATAAAGACTATCGCGCTATGATCGACTTGCTGGTGCCGATGGCAAAACGGATTTATACCGTGACACCGGATAGTCCCCGTGCATTGCGTGCGGCGGATTTGGCAAAGCAGCTTTCCTGTTATGAGAAACCAACTGATGTCTGCTCCGGTGCGGCAGAGGCCGTGGCGAAAGCCTTTGCGGATGCACGGGAGGATGATGTCATTTGTTCTGTTGGTTCTCTATATATGATCGGAGAAATCCGAAGCGCTGTTTTAAGCGAAAACAACTGAATAAAAAACCATTGCTAACAGAGTAGAAACAGGTGCGTTAAGTGCTGCTTGGACGGGAAGTTGCCGGGCAGACGAGTGGGCCGAGGCTCAGCGATATCTGTTTCGCATTCCGCTGTTAGGAAGGGACAGGGATACTGTCTCCTTTTTGACAACGGCTATGCAAAGAAGGAGGAAGTATCATGAATCAAACAAAAAGTAAAAAAGTTGACTTGCAGATCCTCGTTCGCGTAGCCATTCTAATCGCCATGAATGTGCTGTTGATGAACTATCTGGGTCTGCACACGCAGTATTTCAAAATCGGGTTTTCCTTTGTGCCGATTGCGCTGTGTGGTATGCTGTATGGTGCAAAATGGAGCACAGTTTGCGCAGGTGTGGGAGATGTCATCAATGGATTGCTGGGTCCGTTTGGACTGTATCCGCCATTGACGCTGAGTGCGTGCCTGAACGGACTTGTATTTGGCGTCTGTTTGAAAGACCGTAGTGATTCGATGCCTGCTATTATAGCAGCAGTCGGTATCTTCCAAATATTGATTAGTCTTCTGCTGAATACCTGGTTCTTGTCTATGCTATATAAAACGCCATATTTTGAATTGATGGTGACGCGTATCCCACAGGTGCTGATTATGTTCCCGGTACAAATTATTGTACTGCGTTTGATTGGATCAAAAAAATTGATTGGGGCTTTTGCCGGTCATTCCGTTTAAATTTGATAAAATGCCGTTCTGCTGTACAAGCAGGACGGCATTTTGTTCATAGATTGTTCAAATAAGAAATACAATTTTGTCATGATTTTCTCTGGCAGAGGTGCTATGATATAAATACACCAAAATAATAAAATACTTCTTTCCCTATCTCTTGTTAAAATGTTGCCCTTCATCGCAGCCGATTGGCTGCACATGCTAAACGATGGAGGGACTAAAGATTCCATATCGCACTGCGATATGTTGTGTGGCCGCACTCGGAAGAGTGCGGCTTTTTGCTTTTCTGCTATGATTTTATGATATTTTTTCAGTAAATTTCGTGAACACAGTACATGTTCAAGTAAATTGATTAGGTCTATAATAGAACACAGAGAGTTTAATCGAGGTGTCATTATGAGTAAAAAACAAGTGGGATTTTGCTGCATTGCCTTAACGACAATCCTATTTAGTTTAATGGAAATCAGCTTGAAAAGTGTTTCGGCGTCATTTCATCCGTTTCAAATCAATTTTACGCGCTTTTTCATTGGTGGATTGGTGCTGCTGCCTTTTGCAGTTCAAAAGCTGAGAAAGCGTGATGCCAATGCGCCGAAACTGAATGCGCGCGCATTATTAAAAATGGCGGGTCTTGGGTTTGTGGGTATTTTTGTCAGCATGACCTTCTACCAGCTTTCGGTAATGCACACGGATGCGTCGGTAGTTGCCATTTTGTTTTCCAGCAATCCACTGTTTGTGATGGTATTTGCGGCACTGATGCTGCATGAGCCGATTTATAGGCACAATGTGGCAGCACTCGTATTGGAATTGCTTGGCATTTTGGTGATTGTCAGTCCGTGGAACATGCGCTTGGACCCGTACGGTATCCTGTTTGTGCTGATTGCTGTGATGACTTTTGCACTGTATAGTGTTTTGGGAAAAAAGGAGGGAGCGCAGTTCGGTGTAATTCCAAACACCTGCTTTGGCTTTTTATTCGGTAGTGCGGAAATGATGATCGTAGCTGCACTGACGCATATCCCTGTGATTGCGGCGTTTCTGCAAACAACACCTTTGCATGACTATGCAAATATCCCATTTTTTACAGGTTACACGCTGGAGGGACTGCCTGTATTTCTGTTTGTGTGTATTGGTGTGACCGGAATTGGTTATGCATCGTATTTTCTGGCGATGGAGTATACATCGGCAAGTGCGGCATCCCTTGTTTTCTTCCTGAAGCCGATTTTATCTCCGATTTTTGCATGGATACTGATTCAGGAAGTGATCCCAACAAATCGTATTGTTGGGATTGTGATCATTTTCTTTGCATCGGTGGTGAATATACTGCCGGCACTGCATGGGGCTTTGAAAAAGAGAAAAGAGATATAAAAAGCGTAAAAATATCGCCGCAGTGCACCTGCGGCGATATTTTTTACCAGGCGGTTGGACCTTCGTTGCAAGGATTGGCTATACTGGGAGCAGTGCCGCCTGTTTCACTGAATTCTACGAAACGCAGGCTGTTTAAATCACCCACAACATAACGTCCTTGTTCTTCCTGGTAGATTACAACATAATTGTTTCCAACTTCGAATAAACGTCCGGGCCAACGGACGAGTTCACCGTTGCCCATTAGAAATGTGGCAGCGATATAAGCTCCGATTTCTCTCCCCAGCATACCACGCATAGAACCCTGATAGGCTTCTTCAACAGAGATAGGGCTGCCGATGACATCCTCACTTAAGCCGTGCTGCAGGGAGGATTCCGGGGTGGGCGGCTGCGGCATTTGCTGCTGTGGCATTTGATGCGGCTGCATCTGCGGCATTTGCTGTGCATGCATTTGTGCCATTTGCTGGGGCATCATCTGGGGCGGCATCGGTTGGTACTGCTGAGGTGACATGGTATTGTGCTGTGCCTGGGGCCAAGGGGTTTGTGTCCCCTGCACATGGGGGTCCTGCATAGTGTAAATATCGGTTGATGTTCCATTCATCTTTTAAAGCAACTCCCTTTCATCAAGTTCGATAATAGGCATCGGTGGGATTATAAAAGCAATGATCGCCGATGCGAATCTGTAAGTAACCAACATTGGATGGAAACTGTCCGCGGCAAGTGGGACTAAACGGGTTGTAGAACCATAGCGCATCAGAGAGATCCGGCAGGCGGTTTCCCGCTAAAGCCCAATCTGCAATGGCATAATGCTCACTGGTAGGACGCATATTGTAAATGTTTTGTGGATTATATGCGCCCCCTTCGGTTTCTGAAGCACAAACGAATTGTCCGGGTTGGAAAATAATATTGCGCAGACTGCCGCGACCAATGCGCGCATATTCTCCACCAACAGCATTCACGCGGTTCATCACGACACTGGCAACTGCTTTCATGCCGGTTTCACCTTCACCGCCTGCTTCACATTGTACCAGACGCGCCAGAAGCTCTCGATCGGTATAAGCCATACGCATCCTCGCTTTCTTATAAAACAGGAGAAAATCAAGAAATTCCTGCTTTACTCTTAGTTTATGCAGGTAGGGAAGAAGTGTGAAAAAAGCCCGGCAGTTTATAAAAAACTGCCGGGCAAAAAATATTGTTATGGAATTAATAGGACTGCTCAGATTCCAGAGCTTGACGCAATGCAATAGAGAGCTGATCAGGACAGGAAGTGGGACGCGGACCGCAGGTGATACCATCCATACGGGCAATAGCGTCTTCCACGCGCATACCCTGCAGGAGGCTTGCAATTCCCTTTAGATTGCCATTGCAGCCACCAACAATTTCAACATGCTGGATCATATCGTTTTCAATTTCAATGGTCATTTGTCGTGAACATACACCGCGAGGAATATATGTATAAGTCATTAAGTGATTCTCCTTTTTATTTGCTATTTAATAATTATACTCTAAAACGATAATAGATGCAAGCGATTTGCCGGATTCGGCAGTATGTTGTCGAAAGGAAGCTAATATGAAATTCATACGAGTAAAAGATTCGTTCCAGCTGCAAATTTTTCTTTTATGTAGTTTCTCATCCCGCTGCGTGCAGGGATTTGGAAAGCCTGAAATAAAAAATTGTTCAAATATAATATGTAACGAACTGTGTACAAACTGTAAATTTCATATTTTTAATATAGTAGTTTTAAAAAAATATGCTATACTTTTATTTCATGTAACAAAAAATTTGATTTTTACATAGAACGGTAAAAGTATAATAAGGAGTATATGTCATGCCTGGGGAGAAGAAAATAGGGTTGAGGATTCAAATAAAAGAACATTCAAAGCTTGTTGCCGCGATTATCGTGGGTATATTAGCTGTTTTTGTTGCAAAAGAGATGGGCGCATTTTTCAAGCCCGAAGTGATACAGGGACAATGGCAGCTGGCCTTTTGCGTGCTGTGTATAGCGGGTGTCGGGCTGTTGGAGCTGCTTTCGGTGCATTGGGAGGGAAAATATGCGCAGCAGTGGCAGAAGTGGATCATGGCAGCCTTGTTTTTGCTGATGCCTACAGCAACTCTGTGCATGATGGAGTTTTTACACGGAACGTTTATTTATAACTGGTCCCCCCTCACATTTTTCCGAAATTACATATTCATCCTGATTATTTATTTTTTATTCTATGCCATTAGCGGAAAGATGAACTGGGCATTGATGCTGAGCAACACGCTCTGCTATATATTTGGTATAGCAAACCATTATATTATGGCATTTCGTGGAACACCTTTTATACCCATTGATCTTACGACTGCCAGCACCGGAATGACGGTGGTGGACAGCTACAATTTTGCACCGGATAATCAGGTTATATTATCAACGACCCTGTTTATCTTTTTGTTTGTACTGTCTCACAGGATTCGTGTGCAGCAGGCTGTGGATAAGCGTGTGGTACTGGCAGTGCGCATTGCGGGATTGTTATTCACATTAATTTTTTGCGGTTTGCTTTTTAAAACCGATTGGTTTGCCGAGCATGGTATGAAACCGGATTTCTTCAATCAGGCACGAGGCTACACAAACCGTGGTTCCCTTTTTCAGTTTGTAATCAACACAAAATATTTAACTGTTGAGAAGCCGAAGGACTACAGTGCCGAAGATACCGGTGTGATTATCGACGATATGGTACCGGAGGGTGTGGGAAAAGATGCGGTGCCACTTAAAGTGCGTCCCAATATTATCTGTGTGATGAATGAAACATTTTCCGATTTACGCGTAATCGGAGAGTTTGAAACAAATCAGGATTACATGCCCTATATGCGATCATTGTCTGAAAATACGATCAAGGGATATCTCCATGCGCCGGTGTATGGTGCAGGTACGGCAAACTCAGAGTTTGAATTCCTGACGGGGAACAGCATATCGTTTTTGCCGCAGGGTGCGTGTGCATACGAGTCCTATGTGAATGGTTCGCAGCCGTCATTGGTATCTTCGCTGAATGTTTTGGGATATCGGACAACGGCGTTCCATCCTTACTATGGAGAAAACTGGAGTCGTGATGAAGTTTATCCGCTTCTGGGATTCCATCAGTTTATGGATATTGGAACAATTTTAGGTGAAGATATTGTGGAGGAATATCGTCTGGATAAAGACTTTGCAAAGTATGCTGCTGCTGTTCGTGAGCGCTATCCTGATCAGGATGTATTTTTGCGACGTTATGTCAGCGATGCCTTTGACTATTTCAAGGTGATTGAAGCCTATGAACAACTGCGTAAGGAAAGCGATCAACCCTTCTTTATGTTCAATGTTACAATGCAGAACCATTCAGGATATCAGTATCCCTATGGCAGCTTTGAACCGCAGGTGCATTTAACAGGGAAAATGGAAGGGAAATATCCGAAAACAGATCAGTATCTCTCTTTGCTCAAGGAATCAGACGATGCATTGAAAGGCCTGCTCGATTACTACAGCAAAGTTGATGAACCTACAATTATTTGTATGTTTGGTGACCATCAGCCATCTATCGAGCGAGAGTTTTATGAGGAGGTTTATGGGAAGCCTCTGGATCAATTGGACCTGGAAGATGAGCAGAAGATGTATATTACACCCTTCATGATCTGGGCAAATTATGATATTGAAGAGAAAACGGTCGATATGATCAGTCTGAATTATTTGTCCTCCATTTTGATGGAAACAGCAGATCTGCCTATGACAGCTTATCAAAAATATCTGGCAGAACTTTATAAAACTCTGCCCATTATCACGACTGTGGGCTATCAGGATCATGCAGGAAATTGGTATCGCATTGCGGATCGGGAATCCCCTTATGTGGCGCTGATCGAAAACTATCGAAAAGTGCAATATAACAATTTGCTGGATCGCAGGCACCGTGTAGATCATCTGTTTATGCTGCCCAGCAGCATTGTGGGGTAACTGCTTTGAAATGGCAGCCTTGTTTTTACTGATGCCATGGTGGAAATTGACAAAGAAATTGTGGGACGATATAATTGAAACTATAGTACATTAAGGGACCTTGCACAGTGCGTAAGGCCGAAAGGATGGCTTATGAATTTTAAAGAATATCGTGAAACTGAGGGAAAAAAATATATTCCGGTACTTGTGGCTGCATTTACGCTTTTTGTTGTATGTATTCTTTTCTTTTTTGCGGTGTTTCGCTTTTCGGCGGTCCGCACGGGTTTCATGACAATTATGAATATTTTGATGCCGTTTTTTTATGGCGCTATATTTGCTTATCTCCTGCGGCCAATGTGCAAATATTTTGATCGCAATTTCAAAAAGCGTCTGCGCCCACATATACAAAATCAGCACAGAGCAGATATGTTATCCAATGTATTATCGGTTGCCTTGTCGATTTTGCTGGTGATTGCGGCTGTTTTTGCCCTTGTTACGCTGACAATGCAGAGCGTGGTCAACAGTATTTTAAATTTAGTTCATACGCTGCCTATGGAGGTCAAAGAGATTACCATTTGGTTGGAGGGAATTTTTGCAGGCAATGACGTTGTGCTGAACTATATCCATACGATCGCAGCCACGGTCACATCAGAGGTGGAATCCTTTTTAGGAAATCATCTGATTCCAAATCTACAGGGATTGATCGGCGGTGTATCTGCCGGTGCGATGACGGTCATTACGCAGTTTCTGAATTTATTTATCGGTCTTATTGTTGCGATTTATCTTTTGGTGAGCCGCAGCAAGTGGCGTGCGCAGCTGAAAATGGTAGTCAGCAGTATTTTTAAAGGCCGCGGCTACACGGCAGTGATCGATGAACTGCGATTCATTGACCGCACTTTTACAGACTATATCAGCGGACGTATTTTGGATTCTGTGATTGTTGGTGTCATTGTGTATGTGGCATGTTTGCTGATGGGGATTCAAGATGCCGCCCTGATTGCTGTGGTCAACGGATTGACAAATATTATTCCGTATTTCGGCCCTTATATTGGTGCAATTCCTTCTGCTATTTTGATTTTTATGGATGATCCGATCAAATGCATTTGGTTTATTGTGTTCATTCTGATTCTGCAGCAAATCGACGGTAATATCATCTGCCCTAAAATCCTCAGTGATAAAGTCGGCCTGAGCAGTTTCTGGGTTCTGTTCTCTACGCTGCTTTTTGGTGGACTGTTTGGATTTGTCGGATTGCTGGTAGGTGTACCTGTATTTGTTATTATCTATGATCTCATTAAAAAGCTTATTTACTGGGTATTGCGCAAGCGTGGAAAAGAAAATTTGATTGAAGAGTACGAGAGTACCTATCATCCCCCTGAAAAACCAAAGAAGAAATACTTTCTGCAAGGTGGGGGAAGGAAAAAGGGAGAATAAATTATGAACCGATGTGTAATTCCTCAAGGGTATAGAGCATCTCTGAACTTATATGATACGCAGGTAGCGATTGCTATGACAAAGCGTGTGTTTGAAGATACGCTGAGTGGGGCGCTGAATTTGCGCCGCGTTTCTGCACCGCTGCTTTTGGATGCATCCACCGGATTGAATGATGATTTGAGTGGTGTGGAACGGCCGGTAGAATTTGACCTGAAGGCAACCGATGCCCGCGCGCAGGTTGTTCATTCTTTGGCAAAATGGAAGCGGCAGGCACTTTATCGCTATGGCTTTTCGGTGGACAGCGGAATTGTGACTGATATGAACGCGATTCGCAGAGATGAGGATTTGGATAATCTCCACTCGATCTATGTGGATCAGTGGGATTGGGAAAAAGTGATTCGGCCGGAAGAGCGTACGGTAGAGCAGTTGAAGAAAACTGTTGAAAAAATCGTAGAGGCAATTTGTGCCACAGAAAAAACCATGCGTGCACTGTTTCCGACTCTGGCATTGCTGCCGGAAACCGATTCCCATGTCACATTTGTAACAACGCAGGAATTAGAGGATCTTTATCCGAATTTGATGGGCAAAGAGCGCGAAAATGCGTTTGTAAAGGAACATCCGACCACGTTCCTGATGCAGATCGGTGCGCCCCTTCGATCGGGAAAGCCACACGATCATCGTGCACCTGACTATGATGACTGGAGCCTGAACGGAGATCTGCTCTTTTGGAATCATACTTTGGAATGCGCCTATGAGGTATCCTCCATGGGTATTCGTGTAGATGCCGAAACATTGGACTGTCAGCTGAATGCGGCAAATTGCAATGATCGGCGGGCGCTGCCATTTCATAAAGCACTGCTGGCAGGAGAACTGCCCCAGACCATGGGCGGCGGTATTGGGCAGTCTCGTTTATGTATGCTGCTGATGGGCAGCGCGCATATCGGCGAGGTTCAGTCCTCTATTTGGGATGAGGAAACACAGCGTATCTGCGCTGAGTGTGGGGTAACATTGCTGTAATAAAAAAGTTTTATATGAGGCGATAACCGATGCTTTGGATAGGAGCATCGGTTATTTTTTTG
>JAHHSM010000039.1 GCA_020025175.1 Oscillospiraceae bacterium
CACAAGATGCCAGAGGAAAAGTCCTTTTTAGCATCTGTGGGAAAAGCTGTGGTCGTGGGGCGTTATAGAACAGCTTAAAAGAATTTTCACTGCCGGTTTGCCACCTGTTGCAAGGGGGTGTGCCGCTTTGTAAAATCCTCGATGGATGAGGCGGAAACTATCCCAAAGCAGGCGCGCTACCAACTGCGCTACACCCCGATATTTAGTTTTGCGGCAGTTCGCACATGCTCCCAAATCAAGCGCGATACCACCTTCGCTACACCCGGTTATTAAAAAGGCTCCAGCTCAACCAGAGCCTTTACATTATACTAATTCTATACGCATTTTTCAAGTATTATTTCTGTAAATCTTGCTTAATTTTTGTGGTAGAAATTTCAGGCGTACGTGACAAGTACACAACTTCGCACTTTTCCTTCAAAAAATCAAATTTTCCTTTCCAGTCGTCACCGATGACAAACACATCAATATTATACTTGTCCACATCTGTACTCTTCTGCTCCCAATTTTCTTCAGGCACAACCAAGTCTACATAGCGGATCGCTTCCAACATACGTTTGCGTTCCTCATAGGGAAAATAACACTTCTTCTGCTTGCAATTCCAATTAAACTCATCCGTAGACAATGCTACCACAAGATAATCCCCCATAGACCTTGCACGGCGCAGCAGTTCAATATGTCCATAATGCAGCAAGTCAAAGGTACCATAGGTAATGACACGCTTCATCGATCAATCATCCTTTCATCTTCTCAAGTATCCAGTCCGCACAGTGTGCCGATGCCTTACCATCTTCGCAAATTCCAAATTCTGCACAAAAGGCATCCCAAGCACTCCCTGCCTCTTCCTGTTTCCAATTCTGGATTGCACTTTCCAGCGCATTATTACTTTCTGCAAGAGGAAACGGCATTTTACTCAGAGGAAAATAGAAATTACGATCTTTTTCATATGCCGCAATATCAGTTGCAAATTGGAAGCACGGCCGCTTTGTCAAGCCAAAATCGAACATCAACGATGAATAATCGCTGATGACTACATCAGATGCTGCCAACAATTCCTGCATATCATCATAACGCGTTGCATCAATCGTATTGATCCCATCAATATCCAAATCCTTTGCTTTTGACATGACATTTGGATGCAATCGAATCAAAACCACCCATTGTCCGCCAAAGCGTTGCCCCAATGCCCTCTGCAAACGTGCATAGTTTACAGCATAAGCATCCATACTGCCATCTGCACGGAAGGTCGGCGCATAGAGTACCATAGAATATCCTTCCGGTACCCCCAATGCTGTGCGCACCTTTTCTTTCACATTTTCTTCAGGCGCAAAAAAGATATCATTACGCGGCGAGCCAAATTCCAGCACTTCCCCACTATACCAAAACGATTCTTTATATATTTTTGTCATCAGTGCAGAATTTGATACAATCAAATCCGTCTGCGCACTATCGCGTCCGGCATATTGGGCATAGTCAGCCGGCAGGGATGCAGCTGCATCCTTCTCGATCCGCTTCAAAGCGAAGCCGTGCCACGTCTGCAAGTACCACTGACCGCTCTTTTTTACTCTTGCACCTTTTCGGCAATTATCGATCCAGACTTTCGCAGTACACAGCTCATAAATCCGGTTCCACAGCGTATTCCTCGCTGGGCGAACCCCTGGCGGCAACGTTTTTGCTGCCGCATCGTCATTTACCATCCAGACAATATCCAAATCGCACTTTCTTTTCAGTAGCTCTTCAACAATCGCCTTGGAGTTATCACCATAACCTCGACCATAATAGCTGCTGATTACAATCTTATTTTTTTGTATCGGCAATACGCGCCCAAACGCCCACATACCTGCAGAAGCAGCCTTACGGATGATTTTCATGGAATCCCTCCTCTGTTTTGTTCGCTTTCATACGGTCGCGGTAATGATACACAATCACTGCGCGATACAGGAAAATCAGTATTTCGGTAATCGATGTCAATACACCCAGCGTAATCATATCGATTCGTCCCATGACGAACAACACAACAATTACGCAAACATAAAATGCAGAACCCAAAATTGTGGAATAATTTGCATGTTTTGCAAGCCCCATGGGTGAAAGTGTCGGAAAGCCCAAAATATAGCTGGGCAAAATCACAACCACAACAGGAAGCATAACGCGCAAAACATCAGCCGCTTCTGCATACTCCCTGCCAAAAAACCAAATACATAAAGGCTCGGCAAAAATCGCAACTACAATACAGCCAGCAATAATAATCGGCATTAAAACGATAAGTACTTTCTTCACCATTTTAAAGTCTCGCTGCTTGACCATATAAGGATAAAGACTGTCCGAAATGGGGGACATACCACTCTTCGCTGTTGTAATCAGCTTATCTGCAGAGGTATAGTAACCGGTCACCGCCCCCGTACCGCTAATGATATTCAACATCACTGTATTGGTTGCTGTATAAACCGTAGTTGCAACACGGGAGAAGAAAAACGGCATCGACTGCTTTAGTACAGTCACCACAGAAGCCAACGGAATCTTTGTAAATGTGATCTGCATTTTCTTCTTCAAGTGCCAATATACAAACACAAAGGCTGCACCGTTACCGATGATATTCAGTACCGGAACCAAATAATACTGTGACGCGTCTTTCAATAGAACAAAAATCATCACGGTGAAAAACGCCTTGATACAGACAGCGCGAACCGTAATTACTTCCATCTGCTCCAACCCACGATAAAGATAATCGGGCATCAGCGATGCCAGAAAAATCGAAATAAAGAACAGAAAATAAAGTTCAACATGATCGCCCCAAACACCGATGGCCTGACACAGCACCAGCAAAACCGCCGAACACAGCAGTGCCAGCAGCAGCTTTGCCAACGTAATAGAGGTGAACAGCCTTGAAAGGTATTGTTTATCATCTTTATGCAGCGCCACATCCGCAGTTCCTGACAAAATAAAACCAAAATCAATCACACTTTGGAAATAAACCATCGCTGCTGTTGCCGCACCGATCAAGCCAAATATAACAGGTCCCAATACACGCGTTTCATAGGGAACCACGATAAAACTGAAAAAATATGTGGAAAACTGCAAAATATAGAGCATCACTGTGTTTTTCAACAGGACACCGCGTTTTCCATTTACTTTTGTACGCAAATTCAAAATATTGTTCCTTCCTTAATGACCTTTCACGCGAAACAGCCAATACAAGATACCATACCGCCGCTTTCTTAAAAGAGAAAACGCCAATTTCCGCGGTTTACTCAATTCACCGAGGTACGGATTGTGCTCATAACCTGGGAAATATTCTGCCATATACTCTGCAAACTCCGTAAGCAAAGGGCTTTTCCGATCAATCATCAGCACACGCACAGAGGCTGCCAAAAAAATATGATCGATTGCCAGGCGACACAGTTCATTTTTATAGGTTCCATACAGATCTTTTTCATGATAAAAATCCAACAGATCATCAAATGCCAAAAGAATCTCTCGATTACGCTCCGCCTTTGCATTTCTTGTAATGGACCCTTGCCGCACCACATAGTAATAAAACGCTTCCGGAACAGCCTCGATACGCTCTGCCAGTGCAAACAACTTCATCGTTGTACGGATGTCTTCAAACCAGACACGTCCTGGATAACGAATACCGCTGCCTGCAAAAAAGGTTCTGCGATAAATACGGTTGCATGCATTAGGCATTGCCATCAGCAAACGCGGATACTCTGCCAGCGTAAACGGTTTTCCCATAGGCAGCACATCCATATGTACCTCATCCGTATTTCCATTTTTGTCCATTCTGAATCCAAAGGTATAGATATCACAATGTGTAGCTTCAATCCGTGCATCCAGTTTTTCAAGCATGTCCGGCGCAATGTAGTCATCGCTGTCAAGAAAGGCAAGGTATTCGCCCTTTGCCGCTTCTATGCCCGTATTGCGTGCCGCACCCAATCCACCATTTTTCTGGTGAATCACACGCAGCCTTGTGCCGTATTTTTCTGCCAGCGCATCACACAATTCACCGGTTGCACCATCTGTGCTGCCGTCATCCACTAAAATCGCTTCCCAGTCTTCATAGGACTGGGCGACAACAGACACAACGCACTTTTCAAGATATTCTTTGACATTGTACGCCGGAATCACAATGCTGAATCTCATTTAGAAGCTACCTCTCTTTTTCCGCGCTTACACCGATTGATTACTTTTTGCGCTGCCGTCTCTTCCCCGTCATACTTTTTAATACATACCAGATAGAAGATAACCGCTAAAATGACAGACAGATAAAACGAAGAGTTCGGACGACGCAGCACACCGGCTGTAAAGTACGCATTCACGATTGCAATGCACAATGAAATACCGAAAGCGCCAGCTGCTGGTGTAAAGTACTTTTTCGCATCCTTTTTCAATGCCCAGAGAATCAGGACCCAAAAATATGCGATAAATGCAATCATCATACCAAGACCAACGGCACCAAACAGATAGTACACACCGTGGAAGTCATTTTCCACATCGTAATTCATATCCTTCCAAATCATGCGTTGAAGCTCCATACCAAAGAACTTGCTTCCCAAGGGATGTTCCGTTTGGAGCAATTCACAGTAGGTGATTTTTCGGTTACGCGCATTCGTCAACTGCGTTACATCATATGTATAATTATAGGCATTAATCACTGTATTTACAGTAAAACGACGGCTCAAATCGTTGCTGTAAAACGTGTAGATCGGTGCCAGTACATAGCGTTTCTGCGCATCGGTCAGATCTTCAAACTTCAGCATCTGCTCATCCTCGGATAATTCCAGATGCTCCAGACTCTCCTCCAGTTCCTCAGAAACGTAACCCTGCTGTGTTGCAGTATGACTTGACTGATAATTTTGATTCTTATACATGGGGCTATACTTAATGCAGCCGGCTATAACGATCATGCACACAAACAGCGCCGCTATACGTTTCCAGTCTACACGGCGTGTCACGATAAATACAAAGGTTAAGCAGACAGTTGTCGCAACCATTGCTGCAAATGCAAGACGTGTGCCAATATAAAACAGCTGAATATAGGCCAGTGCCGTTGTCAGCCACAAAAGCCACCGATGCTTACTCTCATAAGCCTGCCATACAACAACCGGTGTCAGCATGCTCAAAACAGCGCTTTGCGCATTGCTTGTACCAAACCAGCCCATACGGCCCAAATGGCTCAATTCATAGGTAGGATTGCAAGTATCCGTTAAAATACTGATCAACAGAACTGCTGTAATCATTACAAAATTCAATATAAATCCACGTTTGATTCCTTCAAAGCAGCGATTATTCCGCCTCATAAAAGTAATAAAGCAAACAGCAAACAAAGGCATCTGCACAACACGCACATAATTGATCAGGTCTGTAATCGGGCTTAAATACCCCTTTTGCATACAGAACAAACAGTGAAATGCCCACAGTAATCCACATGCAAATCCTGCAATCAGATACACCCGCTTTTTATGAGACAGGCAAAATCCCATGAATGCCACCACTGCAAGCACACCCATACGCAGAATAAGGGTCAGCGTATTGCCAACGCCAAGCACCGTCTGCCAGTACGACATAATATCCATCAACGGCTGCAATACAAAAATCAGTGTGACAAAATGCGGAAGATTACGAATTAACCAAGACTGTTGAGTTTCAAGACTTTCTGCAGCAGTCATTCACATCACCCTTTCTCTTTTTTATCAGGACAGACCTTCTCAATCTTTTGAGAATTGTCATAATTTCGAATCATAATAAGAAAATAAATCACCGCCAAAATAATTGACAGGTAAACGGAAGCATTCGGTCTTCTCAGCACACCTGCTGTTGCATACGCATGCATAAGCCCCATAAGCAAAGCAATACCGTAGCCTCCTGCTGCCAATGTGTAATATCTTTTCGCATTTTTCATCAGTGCCCAAAGAATTAAGCCTATGAAATACAGCAAAAATGCACCCAGCAGCAAAAGCCCTGCCCAGCCATACAGCATGTAGATCCCATGGAAATCATTTTCCAAGTCATAATTTTCATCCAAATATGTCATATCCCCAAGCTCAAGGCCAAAAAGATGCGACATCATCGGCGAATCTTCCATCATCATGCCGCAGAAGTTCTTCTTCTCCAATCTTGCGCTGGCAATATCCGATACCTCTGTACTATACCCATAAGCATCGGCCACACGCTGCAAACCATACTTCTCTACAAGACCACCTAAATAATAGCTGTAGGCACCTGATATACTGTGCAGCCTGTATGCTTCGCCTTCCAACCCATGATCCTCTGCCCAGGTACTATCACTTTCTACCATCAAATCTATGAGTGTCTGTTTGATGTCCGCATTTTCTGCTACACGCAGTCGATTTTGATACATCGGTGACCACTTAAAGCAGCCAACGCAAATAGTGGCACAGATCAGAAGTGCAAAAATAGAACGCTTCTTACTCCTGTCAGCAACCAAAATTGTAAATGTAAGACCTGCAGCTGTCGCCAAAAGCGCCGCAAAAGACAAGCGTGTCCCCAAAAAATATAAAATCCCAAAACCAAGAGCGCATATTGCAAACTGATAAAATACATGCTTGGTTTCCTTTTGTATAGCACCCATAACCACTATAGGCACCGTCATAGAAAGCACGGCACTTTGCGCATTCGTCGTTGCAAACCATCCTAAAATGCCCAGGGATTTATTTGCATAGGTATAGGGGTTTGTACCAGTGATTACGCTGATAAGCTCTACTGCCCCAATCAAAAGCACCACTGCCAAAAGACTTTTTTGAATAGTCTGATAGCCACGTTCTCCGCTTTTTTTCAAAAAAGTGATAAAGCATAGGGTAAAAATCGGAATTTGCGCTACACGCACCAAATTCGCAGTATCCAAGAGAATCGCAGAGAAACCTACAACTTCACCATCACCTGGAAGAGTCATTGCATCTACCTGCAAAATTGCTGCAATATGGCATGCTGCAAACACCAGCAATATTACCCCTAGCGCCGCATAAACCCGTTTTCGATCCGACAGTACAAACCCAGCTGCTGCAACTGCTGCAAGAATCGCAAAGCGCAGAACCAGAGTAAGTGTATTTTCCATCCCCATCTCACTCTGCCAAAAAGAGATAATATCCATCACAGGTTGAAGCAGAATCAATCCTGCAAGTATCTGTGGAATATGTTCCTCCAAAAAGGTTTTCGGTTGTAAAGTACCTTTTCCCATTCAGTGTTATCCTTTCGTATTTACCTCCGGAATGCCTCAAGGCATCACCGAAAACATAATAATTGGTCCAAAAAGCAGCAAAAACGCAGCTATAAAACCTTTATTTAAGCGCACAACGCTCCGCTCGGCATAAAAACCGGGCGGAGCGAATGTATGTATTAAATTAAAGAGAAGCTTTCAGCATTGCAGCCATATCGGTATGTTCCCAAGGCAAATCCAAATCAGGACGACCAAAGTGACCATATGCTGCAGTCTGCTCATAAATGGGACGGCGCAAATTCAAATAAGAGATAATCTTACCAGGACGCAGATCAAAGCAACGCTCCACCAACGCTGTCAGCTGCTGATCGCTTACCGTACCGGTTCCATAGGTATCCACTACCACAGAAACAGGCTCAGCCACACCGATTGCATATGCCAGTTCCACCTGACATCTTCTTGCCAAACCCGCCGCAACCAAATTCTTTGCAACATATCGTGCCATATATGCAGCACTGCGATCCACCTTAGTAGGATCTTTACCGGAGAAGCAGCCGCCGCCGTGCGCCGCTGCACCGCCATATGTATCAACAATAATCTTACGTCCGGTTAACCCAGAGTCACCAACGGGACCACCGACTACGAAGCGGCCTGTGGGATTTACCAGAAATTTTGTGTTGCCATCAATATACTTTGCAGGAATCGTAGGCTTAATCACAGTTTCCACGATTGCTTCACGCAGCTTCTCAATAGAAATATCAGCACTGTGCTGTGTAGATACTACAATCGCAGGGCAGCGAAGAACATTCCCGTTTTCATCATATTCAACGGTAACCTGACTCTTACCATCAGGACGCAGCCAATCCAGTTCGCCACTCTTACGTACCGCGGTCAATCGGCGGGCCAATGCATGGGACATCGCCAAAGGCGCGGGCATGAGTTCTGCCGTTTCATTGCAGGCATAACCAAACATCATGCCCTGATCACCTGCACCGATCTTTTCATCTGTGCTCGCATCATATGCATGATCAACACCCTGAGCGATATCAGGGCTTTGTTTATCAATTGTAGTCAGTATCGCGCAGGTGTTTCCATCAAAACCGTACGCAGGATTGTTATAGCCAATGCGATTAACCGTATTGCGAACAATACCGGGAATATCAATCTTTGCTGTGGTTGTAATTTCACCCATAACCATTACCATGCCAGTGGTTGCAGTCGTTTCACATGCAACGCGCCCCATGGGATCCTGCGCCATAATCGCATCCAGGACAGCATCGGAAATTTGGTCACAAATTTTATCGGGATGGCCTTCTGTTACAGACTCAGATGTAAATACTCTATTTTTCATTACAACTACTCCTTTGAACAATCATTCTTTATTTTGTGTCCGCAACCAGACAATATATTGAAATACAATAGTATTATATTATAAACTCTAGGTAGTATAACATATCCCCTTCTTTTTGGGAAGTGCTAAATCAATTATGTCCGAAATTTTTCAATAAAATCTCACTTGTTTACAATTTTTTAATGACATTTTGAACATTTTCATGTAGAATTTAATTTTATGTTGGATAATAGATTTTATAACCAACACATTTATTGGAGGTGGATTCTTTTGAACCGTATCAATCGCAAAATTGACGAGTTCTGTTACCGGCATCCGAATTTTGGCATTCCCAATCTGATGAAGGTGATTGTATTCGGTACCGCTATTGTATATCTACTTTATTTTCTGGTAGAACTGCAAAATCCGGGCGGAGGGATGAGTGCCATCAGTTTCCTTGCATTTAATCTAAATAGTGTGCTGCATGGTGAAATCTGGCGGTTGGTTACTTTTATTTTCGTTCCAACCAACTATAATCCCTTTTGGCTGCTGATTTCTTTATTCTTCTATTATTTTATCGGTACTACATTAGAGCGCGAGTGGGGCACAGCAAAATTTAACATTTTCTATTTCAGCGGCGTACTTTTAACGCTGCTCTCAACGCTTTTCGCATCTCTGCTCACAGGTCTTTCCTTTGCTTTGGGCGGTGTTGATTATGTGAATATGTCTCTGTTTTTCGCTTTTGCAATGCTTTATCCTGAAACCACAGTGCTCTTATTGATTATCCCCGTGAAAATCAAGTGGCTTGCATGGTTTGACGCTGCGCTATTCGCTTTCAGTATTCTCACTGCACTGCTGCGTCTAAACTTTATCGGCGCATTGCTTCCGATAATCGCTTTGCTAAACTTCTTCATCTTCTTTGGCAACAATCTGCTGCTATGGATACAGCGAAAAACCGGTCAGGTAAGCCATCGCGCCTCTTCCAAAACAATCCAGTACAAAAAAGCGGTGAAAGAGCAGGCAAAACAAAAGGGATACCATCATAAATGCTGTGTCTGCGGCAAAACAGATACAGATTATCCCAATCTCGATTTCCGCTATTGCTCAAAATGTGCCGGCTATCATTGCTATTGCTCTGAGCATATCAACAATCACATTCATATAACCGAAGATTAAAACGTAAGGAGCGGATGATGTTCACCCGCTCCTTACGTTTTATCTTATGCAATTCCCAACAATACTTTTCCGTAATCATTCATACAACTTTTATAGATATCCTGCCCAATTACGAACTCCTGCGGACCTGCTGCATAGGGTGCCAGCTCATATAGCCCGAATACGATACGCATCGACCCATCTTCACTGAAATATACTCCATGCCCATCTTCTTCCCATCTTTCAACATAATCAGCATAATCATTCCAATAGCCATATTCCGCCACTAAACGATTCTCCTCAATTTGACGAAGAATTTCTGCTGCCACTGTCTTTTCAAACATTGCAACATCATCCGTCAGATCCTCCAGTTCTATAGCACGCCCCTGCTTCATATCATGCATCTGCTGTGTATAATATGTAAAGCCATGAGCTCCCCCAGAATAAATATAGTGATTATACTCCACACTGATCATATCTCCTAAAGATGACAGCGCATAGGACACTTCATGTATCCAAGCAGCATTATTTGCTGCAAACATGGCATCCTCTTCCGGGAAATTCTCCATTGTGTCATCCCAGTAATCTATTTCATTTTCAAGAAGTTCCTCTACTTCTTGGTTAAAGTGCTCTGCTGCATTTTGCAGTACCGCATCATCCGATTTTGCACTGATTTCAGGTAATTCATAATGATAAGTCCCAATCACTTTTTTCCCGTCTTTTCCATAATATTCCTGCGTATATACCGTTGATTGAATCAAAAATCCAGACTCATTTTCACCATTTGCTGAACTGTCTCCCACAGAGTCACCGCACCCTGCCATTAAACCAAAACATAGTGCGCTTACAGCCATTATGGCAAGTATTTTTTTCATATTGCTTTCCTCCACTGCGAACATTTTAATTTATTATAAAATATACTCTTTCCATTCTAAAATAAACCTCGCAGATGACACAACAGTTACAGAAATATTACAATATCGATCTTTAATCTCCACAAAATAACTATTTTATGATTTTTCAGATACCTTTAACACCACCGGACCAATTCGCCATTCCTGTCCCGGAAGTGATTGGACAAAATCGGGATAAAGAAGGGAATAAAATTCTGTTGCATAAACCTCCCTCTGAAATTGTTTTTGCGCTGCATCGGTCAACATTCGTACATCTGCAGGCTTTACCAAAACAGGCAGCACCGCGTTTTTACGCATCTGTGCCAAAACATTTCTTCCACGCTCACTACAGCCAAGCACGCGCAAATATTCCGGCAATTCCGCCGAAGCCCCACGATCAACGCCAAGCCATGCGCACATTATCATACGGCGAATCCTTGAAAGCGCATAACGTTTTGTTTTAACATGCATCAGAAAGTCATCCAGATTTACAGACTCTCTTGCAGCTTCATACAATCGATGCTGAAGCCCTTCAGTGCAATCCGGCAGTTGTGCAAACTCCTCTCTTTCCATTGTACGAAGTTTTGCAAGAATCATTCGCTCCGCTGCCGCAATGCTCACCGGCCCACGAGCGCATGCAAAAGCCTTTCGATATAGTGCCGCAGCCTTTTCAGGAACTGCCGACTCTATACTTTTCCAATCCCGTTTTTCTAATAGCCTGCGCAGCATCGAACCAGACATATATTCTCCGAACTCTTCGCTGTCATGGGCCGCTCCATACCGCTTCACAGTTACAGCCTCACAGTTCCAAGAAAGGCGGCGAGCCGCTTTTAAATATTCAATACCCAGATTATTATTTGGATGTTCCAGCAATTCAGCCGCTTCTCCACCCAAAATCTCTCGAACCGCCGCTTGTCTGCATGCTGCAAATGATAATCCACGCTTTAGAAAAACCCGTAACGCTCCCTGATACTCCAGCGAATCCAGACACTGCGCAATAGAACGAAGCTTATCAACATCTCCGCATTCACTTCCAAAGGCCAAATGTGTGATACATCCCGTTTTCTGCATCATATAAATCGCCCCGTGAGCAAAGCCTTCCGCCGATGCAAGTGATCGTGCTACGGGCAGCTCCAAAACCAAGTCTGCACCACATACTAACGCAGCCTCTGCCCGCACATGCTTTTCCAATACCGCCGGCTCACCACGCTGAACAAAATTGCCGCTCATAATGCACACAACCGCTGTATCTTCTCCCAGTTTCCGACGCAGTTCAGCCAGCAAATGTGCATGTCCACTATGAAATGGATTAAACTCTGTTAAAATTCCGACAATCTTCATATAAATTTTTTCTCCCTCCGCCTTTTTTGGCGAATTGACACTTGTTTCCCACTGTAAAATAGACTACAATAATGTTGCATTAATATTTTATTCGATTCTGGTGGGCAATGCAACAGCAGTCCACTGCAAAATGCGGAAAAGGAGAATATACGATGAATATTTTGGTTATCAACGCTGGCAGCTCTTCTCTAAAGTATCAGTTGCTGAATCCCAAAACCGAACAGGTTCTGGCAAAGGGCCTGTGCGAGCGTATTGGTATCGATGGCAAATTCACCTATAAGCCCGAGGTTGAGGGCAAACAGGCACTGAAGGCAATTGACGTTGCTATGCCTACTCATGCAGAAGCAATCAAGACGGTTCTGAACACTCTGATCGATCCCGAAAACGGTGTGATCGCTTCTATGAGCGAAATCGATGCAGTTGGTCACCGCGTTGTTCACGGTGGTGAAAAGTTTGCTTGCTCTGTTTTGATCAACGACGATGTTATGAAGGCTATTGAGGACTGCATTCCTCTGGCTCCCCTTCACAACCCCGCTAATATTACCGGTATCAAAGCTTGCGAAGAAGTTATGCCCGGCGTTCCTATGGTCGCAGTATTCGACACCGCATTCCACCAGACTATGCCTCCCCGTGCATTCACCTATGCAATTCCCTATGAATACTACACCGAGGATTCTATTCGCCGTTATGGCTTCCACGGCACTTCTCACTACTATGTTTCCAGACGTGCTGCTGAAATTTTGGGTCTGCCTATTGAAGTGATGAAAATTGTCACTTGCCATCTGGGCAATGGTTCTTCTGTTGACGCAATCGCCGGTGGTAAGAGTATTGAAACTTCCATGGGCTTCACTCCTCTGGATGGTCTGCCCATGGGTACTCGCTGTGGTTCTATCGACGTTTCCATCATTGAGTATCTGATGGAAAACCGTAATATGAGCATTGACGAAGTCATGTCCACTCTGAACAAAAAATCCGGTATGCTGGGTGTTTCCGGTGTATCCTCCGACTTCCGCGACTTGGAAGCTGCTGCTGCTGAAGGCAACGAGCGCGCAAAGCTCGCAATCGACATGTTCTGCTACAAGACCCATAAGCGTATCGGTTCCGCTGCCGCTGCAATGAACGGTGTCGATGTTCTGATTTTCACTGCCGGTGTGGGCGAAAACTCTCCTGAGCTGCGCGAGAAGATCGCTTCCGGTCTGGACTTCATGGGCATCAAGATTGATCATGGCAAGAACCAGTGCCGTGGCGAAGAACGCATCATCTCCACTGATGACTCTCGCGTTAAGGTTATGGTTATCCCCACCAACGAAGAGTTGGTCATCGCCCAGGATACTGCTGCTTTGGTTTCCGGCAAATAATTTTATGACTCATAAAACAGCTTCAGTAAATTTACTGAAGCTGTTTTTCTATAAAAAACGCTGTATCGCTTTCTTTGCGATACAGCGTTTTTATAATTCGCCTTTAAATTTTACATGACTCTTTGCCGGAACATCCTTCGAAGGAACGACACTCTTTCCATCTCCGGTAATTGCACGTCCAAGAACATCCTCACCAACAACCACTTTCTGAAATCTTCGCTTCTTGTGAATGTCATCCTCCTCAACCATCTTCTGGTCAACCGCGCTATAATTGCCGCCGGAGCTATTAAAGCTATCCTGTTTTGCTTTTGCCTCTTCCCAGGGCAGCACGTCTCCATCTTCGCGAAGATACTCCAGCAACTCAGGAATTCCTTCTCCGGTATAGGAGCTAACATAGAAAATCTTGCGGCAGCCAGCCAACTTCAGCCATTGCGCAGCCTGCTCCGGATTTGCATTGCGGTGATCAATCTTTGTTACAATACCAATCACTTCACGGTTTGCCAGCACTGTAATACACGGTGGATACAAAGAATAAGGTTCAATCGCACTCAGCAACAGTGCAGCAACATCCGCTTCATAGCAGAACGTAGCCAGTGCACCACCCAAGCGAGCTGTTTCCGCATATTCACCCGGCGTATCAATAATCACATCAAATGTATTCACATACTGGGTTTTATGATATGTAATCTTTTCACCGCGCATTGCCTGGGTCAGTGATGTTTTTCCGCACTCACTGCGCCCAACAAACATAATCTTGCGCATAAACTCATCTCTTTGTGATCTTGCAGCATGCAAAACCCAATTCATCGCGGAAGTACGTTACAATATCCTGCACTGCCGTTTCCACTTCTGCATGTTCACCGGTAATAATCAATGTACCAGAAAAGCGGTCAACAAAACCAAGATAGATATCCGAAGATTTTGTTGCAATATCTGCCGCAATCACCGATGTTTCATAAGGGATCATCGTCATGATACCAATGGCTGCACCATCATAATCAATATCCGGATTCAAACCCAATTTCTGATAAATGATTGGCTGTGGACCACCAATAATATGTGCCAAAGAAATCTGATTACCGGGCACCTGCTCCTGAATAATGCGCAAACGGCCTTCTTCATCAGATGGCAACAAATCTTTGATATCTGTCATACATATTGCCTTCCTTTCCATAGTAAGCAAGAACTGTTTCAGCACGATCTGCGAAACAGATAAAGTCATAATCATACATGTATATTGTATTCCGATTATTTAAGATGTCAATGCAGATAGCGGTCATTTTGAAATTATGTCAAAGATTGCGTCATAAAAATGCAAGCGCTTTCAAATAAATTGTATTTTTTTGATTAATTG
>JAHHSM010000040.1 GCA_020025175.1 Oscillospiraceae bacterium
CATTTGAAAACTTCATTTTATTGTTGACACTTGATTCAGAAAGTGATATAAATATACTTGCTTTCCATATGAATGGGAAGCATTTCTACTGTTTTCAAATAGAATTATAATAAATGGAGGAAAACACTATGTCCACTTATATGGCAAAAATGGGCGAAACCGCTCGCAAGTGGTATATCCTGGACGCAGCCGGCAAGCCTTTGGGCAAGACCGCTGTTGTTGCAGCTGACTTGCTGCGCGGTAAGCGCAAGGCTGAGTATACCCCTCATGCTGACTGCGGCGATAACGTCATCATCATTAACGCTGGCAAGGCTGTCCTGACCGGCAACAAGGGTACTCAGAAGTTCTATCGCACCCACTCCGGTTGGGTCGGCGGTCTGAAGGAGACTCCCTATCGTATCCTGATGCAGGAAAAGCCCCAGCTGGCAATGCGCGAGGCTGTTCGCGGCATGCTGCCCAAGAACAACCTGTGCAGACATTCCCTGTCCCGTCTGCACATCTATGCAGACGCAAACTTCGAGCAGCAGGCACAGAAGCCTGAAGCTTATGTCGTTGACTAATTAGGAGGTAGACGAGAATGTATACGAGCAAGAAGCCTTATATGTACGGCACCGGCAGAAGAAAGTCTTCTGTTGCACGCGTCCACCTGTTTGAGGGCGGCAATGGCACCATCACCATCAACGGCCGTGATATTGATGATTACTTTGGTCTGGAGACTCTGAAGATGGTCGTCCGTCAGCCCATGGAGGCTACCGGCACCACCGGTAAAGTCGACATCGTTGCTACCGTTTCCGGCGGCGGCGTTTCTGGTCAGGCAGGCGCTCTGCGCCACGGTATTGCACGCGCTCTGCTGAGCGTTGATCCCGCATACCGCGCAATTCTGAAGCAGGCAGGTTTCCTGACCCGCGATCCCAGAATGAAGGAAAGAAAGAAGTACGGCTTGAAGGCTGCACGTCGTGCACCTCAGTTCTCCAAGCGCTAATTCTATTCAACAAGCACAAGAAACCTCGGAACTTTATGGTTCCGAGGTTTCTTTCTTCATTTTGCTGCCCGAAATCTTATCTTTTCATGGTTAAAACTTTTGCAGTAAGCCTTGATAAAAATGGACTTTGATAAAAACAGCAAGGGCTGTGGTTTCACAAAAACCACAGCCCTTAATTAAATAGTATCAAAACCTCGCAGCATCTGCATCCATCAAGATGACATCAATCTATATTGCCATCATTATTTACCACACAGTTTTAAAATTGATAATAGATTAAGGCCGCAATCCTGCGCCACCCTCCAGTGTAAGGGTTTCACCGGACATATATTTGAAATCCGGAGAAGCCAGCTGCACGCAGACACGACCAATCTCCAACTCAGTGTGCCCAAAATGACCCATAGGCGGCATATGCACATTTGCTTTATATGCCTCAGGATAATTGATCTTGAATTGCTCCAGCTGAGATGTCCATGCCAAGGGGCAGATCACATTGACATTGATGCCGTCAGGTCCCCATTCATTGGCAGCCACACGGCTCAATCCACGAATACCCTCTTTAGCCGCCGCATAAGCACATTGCCCTATATTTCCAAATAATCCTGCACCTGATGCAAAATTAATGACCGCACCCTTGGTTTCTTTCAGATACGGATAGCACGCCTTCATATAATAAAATGCAGAATACAACCCAGAATACAGTGCCAGATCAAACTGCTCTGTTGAATGAGCAGCCAAGGGTACGCCTGATGCAGAAGCCTGCGCATTGTTGATCAGCACATCGATTCGCCCAAATGTTTTTATTGCCTGATCAATCACATTTTGCACAACTGTTTCGTTATCGGATGCAGCATTGACGTCTGCCTGAACGGTCAAAACCTGAATGCCATATAATCGCTCAAGCTCTTCCTTTGCCTCTTCCAGCTTTTTTACGTTACGTCCGGTAATAACCAGATTCGCACCTTCCTTTGCATAAGCATGCGCAATCCCGTAACCAATTGATCCCGGTGTTCCATCCTTCAGCGGTACCGGGCGACCGCCGCCGGTAATAATCGCAGTTTTTCCCTTTAAAAAGCTCATAACAACATCTCCCTTTCATATATTATGATTCAAAAGCATTTCGGAAATGCCCTATGAATCTATATTGATACTATCATACTTTATAATAGATGGAAATCTCTATTTGCATCCACCGCAATAATATTACAAATATTTATTCTCCAAAAGCCAATTTTCCCATGATACGGCAATAGTTCTGCAACGCTGGCTGTTTTCACAGCTTTTAAAGTGCATTTCAAAACCAGAAAGGCCCTCCGAGGCTGTATGCATTTTTGGCAATTTCCAGCGAAGAAACCATATCAGCAAAAAAAGGAATTGCACAGCAAAGTCAAACCTTTTCAAAATTGTAACGCAGGCGCTGCTCAAAATCCATTTTTATGCGTCAACTTAAACCACAAATTTTATTTTTTTGCATATTTAAGGAAAAAAACGCCCATTATATATGAGAAATCTCCGAAAAATTCTTGCAATATGAAAGAAATTATGGTAGACTAGATGTGCAAGTAAAGGCTTTTTGTAAGAGTGGACTTTCCGGTCCGCTCTTTTTGTTGGTCAAATTTAGAAAGTCAAATTTTCAAGAAAGGCGGAATACGCGATGAAAAAAGTAACCGAACTCACCGCAGAATTGGCCGCTCCCATTATTGCTGAGCAGGGCTGCGAATTGTGGGATGTTGAGTATGTCAAAGAAGCCGGTACCTGGTATCTGCGCTTGTATATCGACAAAGAGGGCGGCGTGAATATCACTGATTGCGAAGCAATTTCCCGCCGTGTCAGTGATCTTTTGGATGAAGCTGATCCTATTGACGGCAGCTACACTTTTGAAGTGTCTTCCGCCGGTGCAGAGCGCCCCCTGAAGCGTCCCTCCGATTTTGAGCGTTTTATGGGCAGCCCCATAATTGTCCGTCTTTATAAAAACAAAGACGGACGCAAAGAATTTTCCGGTACGTTGGCGGGCTACGAAGACGGTGCTGTACTGCTTGCAGCTGGCGAGGAAACCATTCGCTTTGAAAAAACTGAAATTGCCCTTGTGCGTCTGCGCGTAGATTTTTGATACGTCGCTCACAAGAGTTCATATAAAAAGAAGAACAGGAGAATATAACGCATGAAAGTCCAAGAAATTTTTGCGGCTCTCGCTATGCTGGAAACCGAAAAGGGTATTCCGCAGCATTACATGATGGATAAAATCACCCAGGCTTTGATCAATGCTTATAAGCACGACCACCCTGATGTGGAAGATGTGATCGTTCGTGTTGACGAAGAAAAGAAAACACTGAAAATGTATGTTCAGAAAACCGTTGTCGATGTTGTTGAAAATCCCGGCTGTGAAATTTCCCGTGCAGATGCCAAGGCAGTCGCAGGCTCTATCGGCATTGGCGAAACCGTCAGCATTCCCGTTGACAACATGGAGTTCGGTCGTATTGCAGCAGGTAACGGCAAACAGATCATCATTCAGGGTCTGAAGGAAGCCGAGCGGGATATGATCTATAATCAGTTTTCCAGCAAGGAGCACGAGATCCTGACCGGTACCGTCACCCGTATTGATCCGCGCAGCGGCAATGTCAGCCTCCGTATCGGCACCGGTACAGAAGCAACTGACGCCATGCTGGCATCAGGCGAGCAGGTTCCCGGTGAAGTGCTGACCGAAGGTATGCGCGTGAAGGTTTACATGGTGGAAGTCCGCCGGGGCAATCGCGGTGCTCAGGTCATGGTCTCCCGTACCCATCCCGGTCTTGTAAAGCGCCTGTTTGAACTGGAAGTTCCCGAAATCTATGACGGTATTGTGGAAGTGAAAAACGTTTCCCGTGAAGCCGGTTCCCGTACCAAAATGTCTGTCTGGTCCAGTGATGAAAGCATTGATCCGATCGGTGCATGCGTCGGTCCCAAGGGGCAGCGTGTTGCAGCCGTTGTGGATGCGCTGAATGGTGAAAAAATCGATATCATCAAATATAGTGAAAATCCCACTGAATACATTGCAGCTGCTCTGGCTCCTGCAGATGTCATTGATGTCTGGATGGCAGACGACGGCAAGGGCTGCCGCGTCATCGTTCCCGATGACCAGCTGTCTCTGGCAATCGGTAAAGAGGGTCAGAATGCCCGTCTGGCTGCTCGCTTGACAGGCTATAAAATTGATATCAAGCCTGAATCTTACCACGATGAAGAAGCGGAAACCGTCACCCTGGGCGACATTGCCAACATTGTCACCGAGGATGAAGCACCCGCAGAAACTGACGCCGAATAACTATCAGTACGGAGGCTGATCAGATTGCTGAAACAAAAGAAAATTCCCCAGCGGCAATGTGTCGGCTGCCGCACGATGAAGAATAAAAAAGACCTGATTCGCGTTGTGAAATCTCCAGAGGGCGAAATCAGTCTCGATTTTACAGGGAAAAAATCCGGTCGCGGTGCCTATGTCTGTCCCAGCGCAAATTGTTTGGCGTGCGCCAGAAAATCAAAGGGACTGGAACGCGCCTTTTCAGGTGCAATCCCGCCCGAGGTTTACGATGCGCTGCAAGCGCAGATGGAGGCAGCCGATCATGCATGATTTAAAAGAACAATTCCTGCAGCTGCTTGGTCTTGCAAAGCGTGCAAGCCGCGCCGAGCTTGGCGAAGACGGTGTAAGCGGTGCCGTTGCCTCCGGAAAGGCACGTCTCGTGCTGTTAGCATCCGACGCAGCCGAAAACAGCGTGCGCCGTGTTCATTATATGACCGAGGAAAGTCACGCTGTTGTGATCTCCGTCCCATTTACAAAAGCAGAGTTGGGCGGCGCGTGTGGTCGCGGCAGCTGCGCCATGATGGCGATTACCGAATCCGGTCTGGCACTTTCCGCAGCAAAAAAGCTTGCCCTTTTTTCTCCCGGAAAATACGACGATGCGGTAAAAACGCTCGAAGCAAAAGACAACCGCATCCGTTCGCGCCGCGGCACTAAAAAACATTCTCGTAAATAACTATGTAAATTACACTTTGGAGGTGGCTTTATTTGGGTACTTCAAATATGACAAATAAAATTAAGGTACATGATATTGCTAAAAGTTTCAATCTTCCGTCTAAGGACATTATGAATATTCTGACAGAGTATTCCACCACTCCGAAAAGTCACAGTGCTGTGATGACAGAAGAAGAAATTTCAATCGTTCTGGATTATCTGACACAGAAAAATCAGATTTCCAGCGTTGAAGTTGTCTTTGCAGACTGCTTCAATCACGAAACCGAAGCACCTGCACAGGCTAAGTCCGTGCAGAATGCTCCCACAAAAGAAAACAATGCGCCCAAGAGCGACAAGAAGGACGCTGCCTCAGCACCAAAAAAAGATGTGCCCCATGATGAGAAGAAGTCTGCTCCTGTTACAGTCACTTCCCACGTTTCTTCCTCCCGTGTCCCCAAAACCAAAGTTGTGGATACACGCAAAGCAACAAACATCAATCTGGATAAGTATGATGAGCGTTTGCAGGATATGGCTGAAAGCTCTAACGCAGGACAGCGTGCCAGCCGTATGCAACAGGGCGGCAAGGAAAAATTCCGCAACAACAACCGCCGCAACAACATGACCTTCTCCAACAAGCGCAAACAGGAGGAGCAGGAAAAGATGCGCCGTTTGCAGCTTGAAATTGCAAAGAAAGCTCCTCTGAAGGTTGAGATTCCCGATGAGATCAGCGTTGGCGAACTGGCTTCCCGTATGAAGAAGACCGGTGCCGAGGTGGTTAAGTGCCTGATGAAAAATGGCATTATGGCTTCTGTCAGCCAAATGATCGACTTCGATACCGCAGCAATTATTGCGGAAGATATGGGCTGCAAGGTGGAGCACGAAGTGATCGTTACCATTGAAGAAAAGCTGATCGATACTGCCGAGGACAGACCCGAAGATCTGGTTCCCCGTGCTCCCGTTGTCGTTGTTATGGGTCACGTTGACCATGGCAAGACCTCTACTTTGGACTATATTCGTAATTCCAATGTTGCCTCCGGCGAAGCAGGCGGTATTACTCAGGCAATTGGTGCATATACTGTAGAAATCAACGGCAAGCCCATTACCTTTTTGGATACCCCCGGTCACGAAGCTTTTACTTCTATGCGTGCACGCGGCGCCATGGTTACAGATATTGCAATTCTGGTTGTTGCTGGCGATGATGGTATCATGCCTCAGACCATCGAATCCATTAACCACGCAAAAGCTGCCGATATCCCCATTATTGTTGCAATCAACAAGATGGATAAACCCCATGCTGATCCCGAGCGTATCAAGTCACAGCTAACCGAGCATGGTCTGCTGCCCGAAGACTGGGGCGGCGATACCATCATCTGCCCCATTTCCGCGAAAACCGGTATGGGTATGGATGATCTGCTGGAAATGGTCACTCTGAAGGCAGAAATGCAGGAGCTGAAAGCAAACCCCAACCGTGCTGCTTCCGGTGCTGTAATCGAAGCTCGTTTGGATAAAGGGCGTGGTCCTGTTGCCACCCTGCTGGTTCAGAACGGTACCTTGAATCAGGGTGATATCATTATTGCAGGCACTTCTGTGGGCCGTATCCGCGCAATGGTTGACGACAAGGGCCGCCGTGTAAAGAGCGCGGGTCCCTCCGTACCTGTAGAGATTACCGGTCTTGCAGAGGTCCCCGCAGCAGGCTGCACCTTCAACGCCGTTGCTGATGAGCGTATGGCTCGTGAGCTGGTGGAGCAGCGCAAGGCTGATGAGCGTGCTGCTGCAAATGCTCCCGTTCAGAAGGTCACTCTGGAAGATCTGTTCAGCCAGATTCAGGCCGGTGAAATGAAGGAACTGAGCTTGATCGTCAAAGCCGATGTGCAAGGCAGTGCCGAAGCTGTGAAGCAGTCTTTGGAAAAGCTAACCAACGACGAAGTCCGTGTGCGCGTTATCCACAGTGGTGTCGGTGCAATTAATGAAAGCGATGTGATGCTGGCTGCTACTTCCAAGGCAATCATCATCGGCTTTAATGTGCGTCCTGATACCGCAGCACGTGACAGTGCAGCACGCAGCAGCGTGGATATGCGTATGTATCGTGTCATTTATGACTGCATCAATGAAATGGAAGCTGCCATGAAGGGTATGCTGGCACCCCAGTTCCGTGAGGCTGTAATTGGCAATGCAGAAGTGCGTCAGGTTTATAAGGTTTCCGGTATTGGTACCATTGCAGGCTGCTATGTCCGCGAAGGCAAGATCCAGCGTGCATGCTCCGTCCGTATCGTTCGCGATGGTATTGTCATCCATGAAGGCGTTTTGGCTTCTCTGCGCCGCTTTAAAGATGATGTGAAAGAAGTTGCAGAGTCCTATGAGTGCGGTCTGTCTATCGAAAAGTTCAACGATATCAAGGAAGGCGATATGATTGAAGCCTTCGTAATGGAAGAAATCAAGCGATAAGCAGCTTTTGCATTTAATATAAAAAACCCGGCAGGGCGGGCGTAATCGCCCGCCCTGCCGTTCTCGTTTTAGGAAAGGAGTGTCATTTCCATGGCAAAAAACCGTATTAACCGCATCAATGATGAAATTCAACGCGAGCTGTCCTCCCTGCTTCGCACAGTAAAAGATCCTCGTGTTTGTGACACCATGATCAGCATCACACATGTGGATACCACCAATGATCTGCGCTACTCTAAAATTTTTGTCAGCGCTCTTGATAAGTCCAAGGAAAAAGACATGATCAAGGGTCTGAAGTCCGCCAGCGGCTATCTGCGTCACGAATTAGGTATCGCTCTGCAGCTGCGCTATACACCAGAGCTCGTTTTTGAAGCAGATGATTCGATTGCTTATGGTTCTCACATTTTGGAAGTTCTGCGGGATATCGAGACAAAAGAAAGCAGTTCTACCGCCAATGAGGAGGAAGATGTATGACCGTCAAAGAGACTGCGGCATGGCTGAAGGCGCATGACCGTTTTTTGATTCTGACCCACGTTCGTCCTGATGGTGATACTGTAGGGTGCGCCGCCGCATTGTGCGCGGCACTGCAAAACATCGGCAAGACCGCATATGTTCTCCCCAATCCTGAGCTGACTCCGATCTGCGCCGATTATCTGACGCCCTATTATGCACCCGATGGCTATGAACCTGAAACCGTTGTTTCTACAGATATTGCCTCTCTTGGTCTGCTTCCTGAAAATGCGCAAAAATATGCCGATTGCATTCATTTTTCCATTGACCATCATCCCTCTTACGAAGGCTTTGCCAAGGACGGCTGCTGTGTTCAGCCTGAGCATGCCGCCGCAGGTGAAATTGTTTACGAAATCGTGTGTGAATTGGATGCAATGACCCCCACCATCGCAACTGCATTGTACTGTGCCGTAGCCACAGATACCGGCTGCTTTGTTTACAACAACACCACCGCAGTGACCCATCGTGTGGCAGCAGCATTGATTGATGCAGGCTGTGACATGCAGATGGTCAACAAGCGTCATTTCCGTACCAAAAGCCGTGCACGGATCGCACTGGAAAGTGCGATCATGTCGGCTGTGGAATTTTACGACAATAACCGCATTGCTGTTGTCACTGTTCCTCAGTCTTTGCTGCAAAGCGTGGGGGCTACATTGGACGATGCCGAAGAAATTGCTTCCATGGCAGGTGTCATCGAAGGTGTGGACTGTGCTTTGACCATACGAGAATTAACAAATGGCAAGAGCAAGATCAGTTTGAGAACAGGCGACCGTGTGAACGCGACAGACGCTTGCCGTATTCTGGGCGGCGGCGGTCATGCGCAGGCCTCCGGTGCAACTATGGATTGTTCTCTAAGCGAAGCAAAATCCAGAGCTCTGGATGCAATTGCTCAAGTGGCAAAGAACTAAGAGGTGCCTATGCCTGACGGTATTTTGATTATTGACAAACCTACAGATTGGACAAGCATGGATGTATGTGCCAAGCTCCGTGGTGTCTTTCATGAAAAACGCATTGGTCACGGCGGCACCTTAGACCCCATGGCAACAGGTGTGCTGCCTGTTTTTATCGGTCGCGCCACCCGTGCAGTGGAATTTGCGGAAAAAGGTGACAAAGAATATATTGCCACCCTCCGTTTGGGTATTGTAACAGATACACAAGACAGCACCGGCAGAGTTTTGCAAGAGCATTCCATTTCTGTGACAATTCAGGATTTAAAAGCCATCCTTCCGCAATTTACCGGGACAATTTCTCAAATCCCTCCTATGTATTCTGCTATTAAAATCAATGGTAAAAAACTCTATCAACTGGCACGAAAAGGGCATGAAATCGAACGTCCAGCACGTTCCATTACCATTCATGAATTAGAAATACTGGATGGTCCCACCGAAAGTTGCGAGTATTTATTGCGCATTCGCTGTTCAAAAGGCACTTATATTCGTACCTTATGCCACGATATTGGTCAAGCTTTGGGATGTGGGGCAGTTATGTCCAGTCTGCGCCGTTCCATGGCATGCGGCTTCTCATTAGATCAATCTGTCACTTTGGAACAGATCCTGCAAAGCGATGATCCTTCAGCACTTCTCCTTCCTGTTGACAGCTTCTTTTCGGATCGCCCCGCCCTCCAAATTTCTGCTGCCGCAGAGAAGAAAGTGCGCAATGGGGCATCTGTTACAATCCCCAATTTAGGTGATGGAGAATATCGTCTATATGGACCAGACGGCTCCTTTTTAGCGTTGAGCCGAAGCATCCAAACAAAAGTAACAACAATAAAAAGTTTTTTCAATGTCTAAAAGCAGGTGAATTGATTTGGAACAGACAAATCCTCTCCGTCGCTCACTAGCGCTCGGATTTTTCGATGGCATCCATCGCGGCCACGGCATGTTGCTGCAAAAAGCAATAGAACGTGCAGATGAATTGCATCTCACCCCCGCAGTTTTCACGTTTGACCGCCATCCCAGCGATCTCTATTCCGATATCCCAGTACAATTGATCAACTCTGCACAAGACCGTGCAGATCTCATTCATCGACTCTACGGAATCAACGATGTAATCTTCTCACATTTTGATGAAGCAATGATGCGTATGCCTTGGGAAGACTTCATCACAAAAATTCTCTATAACGAATATGGTGCACGCCATCTCGTATGCGGTGAAGATTTCCATTTTGGCTATCGTGGCGAAGGCGACCCTCAAAAACTGCAACAAAAATGTGAGGAATTGGGTATTAAATGTGATATTATTCCTCTCATGGAAATTGACCAAATTAAAGTCGGTTCTACATATATCCGCCATCTTTTAGAAGAAGGCAGTATGGAACGTGCCACAGAATTTTTAGGTCATCCACACTGTCTTTCGCATACAGTAGAACACGGCAAAAAGCTGGGCAGTTCCATCGGAATCCCTACCATCAACCTGACGATTCCTTCCCATGTATTGACACCTGCCCATGGCGTTTACGCAACACGTGTATATATTGACAACAATTGCTACATGGGTGCTACGAATATTGGCATTCGCCCTACTGTAGATGACAGTACCCATGTAACTGTGGAAACCTTTATCCTCGACTTTTCCGGAAATCTTTACGGCCGAGCTTTGCGTGTAGATTTTCACAAGCGTCTGCGTGCAGAAAAAAAGTTTGCCTCATTGGATGAACTTAAAACACAAATTCAACGTGACATGGATGCTACCCGTTCTTATTTTGCATCGCATTGTTAAAAAAAGCGCTACTTGATGTTATATCAAGCAGCGCTTTTACCATTTGTATTTAAATTCTATATCTATTACTATATAGAAAACACCTTTCTTTGGCACATACCTGAAATTTCCCAAAAAATTTAAAAAGCATTTCTACAGAAGAAATACCCTAACCAAAAAGCGTAACAAAGGACGGATGCGTTGCATCCGTCCTTTGACGTGTGTACAATTTGTAAACGATAAACCTTTCTTTTCTTAGAAGAACATTGCCCAGCAGAAGAAGCCTGCGCAAGCAACGATACCGGTAAAGATCAGAACGATTACCAGATAACCCATGATATCCTTTGCACTCAGACCTGCAACGCCCAGAGCAGGCAGTGCCCAGAACGGCTGAATCATGTTGGTCCACTGGTCACCCCAGGCAATAGCCATTGCTGCACGGCCAGGCTCAATGCCCATAGCATCTGCAGCAGGCATCACGATAGGAGCTTGAACAGCCCACTGACCGCCGCCGGAAGGAACGAAGAAGTTCACGATACCAGCACTCAGGAAGGTGATCATCGGGAAGGTAACCTCGTTAGAAATAGCCATCATACCATTGGAGATAGCAGATGCCAGAGAAACGCCATTCTCATTGGTACCAACCATCATGCCCATGATACCAGCATAGAAGGGGAACTGCAGCAGAATGCCAGCCGCAGTGGTGGATGCTTCGCCGATTGCGTCCACATAGCGACGCAGATCACCATGAGCCAGCAGACCTAGGAACAAGAACAGCATGTTGACGATGTTCAGGTTCAATGCAGAAGCAATGTTGCCGCCTTGCTCTACGGTTCTATAGAAGTAGTAGATGATGTAAACAAAGCCCATAACCAGAGTGATGATCCACAGAATGCGGGAATGCTCCAGCTTATCTGCAGGAGTCTTGATTTCGTAGGTCTTCTCACCCTCGTCCTTCAGCAGTTCAGGATCTACGCAAATGGTGTGCTCCTTATCAGGATGCATTGCATAGTTCAGGAAAGGCATCAAAACCAGAATTACAGCAACCATAATCAGGTTCATAGGATGGAACAGAGTCATATCAGTGCCAGCCTGATATGTAACATCCCCTAAAACATAACCACCGGAAATGGTCAGAGGAATGGAACCGGACAGGCCAGCATGCCAGATAACGAAACCGGAATATGCAGAAGCGATCAGCAAACGATAGTCAACGGTAGGAACGCGGCGTGCAATTTCCTTTGCCAGCATAGCACCGGCAATCAGACCAAAGCCCCAGTTCAACCAGCAGCAAATGACGGAAACGAATGTAACCAGCAGAATAGCAGATCTGTTGGAGTTTGCCAAAGATGCGATACTACGCAGGATCTTTTTGCAAACCTTTGCAGATGCCAGAGCACTGCCCAAAACAACAACCAGAGCCATCTGCATGGAGAATGCCAGCAAGCCCCAGAACCCACTGGGATCACCCCAGTAAGTCAACATCTTCAGCGGGCTGACACCTGTTACTGCAATACCGGCGATAAAAACAACAATGGTCAGAATGATTGCAAACAGGAACGGATCGGGCAGAAAACGATTGATAATCTTAACAAAAAAATTAGAAATTGCTCTCATATTGAATTAACCCCCCTAGTAAAATTATACACACGGTTTTCTACACCATCCGTTTTACCAGTTTTTTTGGTAATTGTCAAATTATTATCAATCATTTTTTTACAATTTGTGCAACTATATGTTGCTATTTCTATTGCTTTATTTATATATTTTCACTTTTTTGTAATATTTTAACAGTTTATTTAATATTTGTTCATAATTTATTCATTATTCAATCTATTGACTCTGTCTCTTTAAAAGAGTTTTTTACCGAGATAATTGAGCTTAACCTGCATCAAAAGCGCCTATTTTCTACATTCTTATTTTCATTTACATGACTATTTCCCGACGCTATGCGCAATCCTCCCTATGTAAAATAATGGAAAAGGAGGATTTACCATGAACTTTGAAAAATCACTCGCAGCTGCTGAGAAAAACAGGCTTTTCAGCTGCGCGTTTCGTTTTTTTATTGCCGCAATCCTGTCAAGCAGCCAAATTTTTGGAGGATATGCTCCCTTTTCCATTGCCTTTGTCGCAGCAGCCGGTGCCGGTATGGAAGGCCTTTCCGCCCTGCTCGGTCTCCTAGTCGGATCCCTTTTATTTATGCCTTTCCTGAATGCAATGAAATATATTGCCATCGGCATCTTAATCTTTTCTGCAGCCCTCGCTTTTTTTGATACTAAATTCTATCGAAAACCGCTTTTTATTCCTTTATCTACTGTATTATGCGCCGCATCTGTTGGATTTGTTTATCTCTCCCCCGCCAACTTCTTCACTGCAGACGGAGCAAATTTTCTTCTGGAACTGTTTCTTGCCGGCGGTTGCAGTGTATGCTATCGCATTGCTATAAGAAGCCCTTTTCCGCCAAAGGATCGCACAGAGCTGCTTTGTCATTTTGTGCTGACGATTACACTTTTGATTTCGATTGCCGCAATCCCTTTCGGCGGTCATTTTTCATTGGGGCGTATTCTTGCCCTCATTTTAGTTCTTGCCGCAGGACGCTTAGGCGGTCTTGGTCTAGGCTGCGCCACTGGGATCTGTGCGGGACTTGCTATGGACAGCGCATCCGGAATCCCTTATTTTTGCGTGGCCTACAGCCTATCTGCTGTAACCGCGGGGATCAAGCCATGCGGCAGGGCATTATACACACTGCTCTTTCTTTGCGGTACATTTTTCTCCCTTTTCTGGCTCAGTGCCGATCAATCTGTTTACATCCTACTGGAAACAGCCGTTGCAGGCGTCATTTTTTTGCTTATGCCCGAAAAATGGTTCCGAAAACCCCACAAAGGCAAAAGTACTTCCCCAACACCTTCTCCCTCAAAAACCCTTGAGCAGCAGCTGCGTACAACCGCATCTGTATTTCGCAATTTATATGATACACTCACACATAATAGCAGTACCCCTTCAAATGATGAAAATATTGCCCTTGTCTTTGACCGTTCAGCAGATCAGGTCTGCCGCAGCTGTCCGCTATGCGGTACTTGCTGGGACAATGATTATGTCACAACCTACAACGCTCTAAATGACACAACAAAATTTTTGGTAGAACGCGGACACATTTTGCCATCTGATTTTCCTGCCTATTTTTCTGCGCGTTGTATTCGCCTGTCTGATTTCATTGCCTCTATCAATGCAGAATTTACTGCCCTGCTGATGCGCCGGCAATATACTCACCAGCTAAACAGCACACGCCAAAGTGCAAAGGAACAATATGCCCGGCTTGCTGAACTTCTCTCCGCGTCAGCTGATCAATTACAGCATCGTGAAAGCGACTTTCTTCCCACCATGCAGACACCCCCTCTGGATTGTGAAATTTCTACTGCCGTACGCCCTAAAGGCGGTGAAAGTGTCAGCGGTGACACCATATCAACCTTTCGTACCGATGACGGAAACGTATTTCTGCTTCTTTCCGACGGCATGGGCTGCGGGGAAAATGCACGCCGTGAATCTGCTATGGCGGTTCGTTTGCTTGAACAGTTTTTAAACGCCGGCATCGAACCTGCCACCGCACTCAAAACACTCAACACCGCACTTACGCTGCACAGCGATGAAAACGGAAGTTTCACCACCATTGATTTGATGGTATTATCCCTGAAAAACGGATCTGCCTCATTTTATAAATACGGTGCAGCTCCTTCATATATCCGACACGGCAACAGTATTC
>JAHHSM010000041.1 GCA_020025175.1 Oscillospiraceae bacterium
CTCCTATGCTGTAAAGTGGCTTGAAAAACATTCCGATCAAGCATAAACCATTCTCGTTAAAACCGTCTCTTCGTCAAAAGCGAAGAGACGGCTTTTTTCATGTTTCCGCCTCTTCTCCTGCTAAAAGTTTTTTTATCCTCATGCTGTTTACTATTGTATTTTAATGAGATTTTGCAGAAGATTGTACATCTGTTCATCTTATGTCTTGTCACATGTAAAGCTATGTGATATACTGTAGCATACACTGCATGAATTTAGAAAGTCATCCAAAGGATGGATAAAATTGTTCTGCATGGTATAGGAGGGTTTCCCATGGAACTGAAAGATAGAATTGAACAACTCAAAAAAGAACAGGATGCCGTTATTCTGGCACACTACTATGTCAGCGATGAAGTTCAGGCCATTGCCGATTATATCGGCGACTCTTTTTATCTGAGCAAATTGGCCGTAAATTTAGATGCCAAAACACTGGTCGTATGCGGCGTATCCTTTATGGGCGAAAGCGCAAAGATTCTGAATCCGGAGAAGACGGTTTTGCTGCCCGACAGCAAGGCAGATTGTGCAATGGCACATATGATCACCCCTGAAAAGATTGCTGCCATGCGCGCAGAGCATCCAAGGGCGGCTGTTGTTTGCTACATTAACTCCACTGCAGAGCTGAAAACGTGCTCCGATGTGTGCGTTACATCCGCAAACGCATTAAAGATTGTTTCTGCCCTGCCGAACGAAGAAATCATCTTTATTCCCGATGAAAATTTGGGGCGTTACGTTGCACAGCAGCTGCCGGAAAAGAAATTCATTTTCAACGACGGGCACTGCCCCATTCACGCAAAAATTACGCCAGAAGATATTGATGATGCAAAGGCAGCACATCCAAATGCTCCCGTTTTGGCTCATCCGGAATGCACTCCTGCCGTTCTTGCCAAAGCGGACTACATTGGCAGCACATCCGGTATTTCAGACTATGCAACAACCCACGATCACAAAGAGTACATCATTGCCACAGAATGCGGCATCGGCTATAAGCTCCGCACCCAAAACCCGGACAAGCAGTTTTTCTTTGTGCAGCCCACGCCCATCTGCGAGGATATGAAATTCATTACCCTCGAAAAAATTGCCCACGCACTTGAAACAGGCGATGGCGAAGTCCATCTGGAAGATGCCATGCGCCATCAGGCAAATGCACCGCTTCAAAAAATGCTGGAGCTTGCAAAATAAGGAGCATCCGTTATGGAAAAACAAGATATCATAATTGTAGGAAGCGGCTGTGCAGGTCTTTTCGCCGCGCTTCAGCTTCCTCAAGATAAAAAAATTACAATGATTACCAAAGACTGTATTGAACACAGCGACTCTTTTCTTGCACAGGGTGGTATCTGCGTTTTGAAAACTCCGGAAGATTATCAAAGCTTTTTTGATGATACTTTGAAAGCCGGTCACTACGAAAACCGCAAGGAATCTGTAGATATTATGATTCGTTCCTCCCACGATACGATTCAGGAACTGATCGGCTATGGCGTGGACTTTGCCCACAGCACAGACGGCACCCTGCTCTATACCCGCGAAGGAGCCCACAGCAAACCCCGCATTCTGTACCACGAAGATGAAACCGGAAAAGAGATCACCTCCCGCCTGCTGCAGGAAGTCCGCAAACATCGCCCGAATGTAATGATTTTGGAAAATACTGCTATGATCGACTTGCTTTGTAAGGACAACGAGTGCTCCGGTGTAGTTGTGCAATTGAGCGACGGTACATACGATACAATTCCAGCGGATTATACAATGCTGGCTTGTGGCGGTATCGGCGGATTATACAATCACTCCACCAACTATCCCCAGTTGACCGGCGATGGCATTTCCGTTTGCATGGAACACGGCATCGAACTGGAAAACATTAATTATATACAGATCCATCCAACTACCCTTTACAGCAAAACCCCCGGCCGCAGTTTTCTCATTTCCGAATCGGTTCGCGGTGAGGGCGCGCTGCTGTACAATGCAAACATGGAGCGCTTTGCCAACGAATTGATGCCCCGTGACCTGCTTACACAGGCAATTCGCGAGCAAATGGAAAAAGACGGCACCGACTTCGTTTGGGAAGATCTCCGTCCCATCGGTGAAGAGGAAATCAAATCCCATTTTCCCAATATCTATGCAAAATGTCTGGAAGAAGGATACGACGCCACCAAAGAGTGCATTCCCGTCACTCCTGCCCAACACTACTTCATGGGCGGCATCCATGTAGACCAATACAGCAAGACGACTATGGATCGCCTGTATGCCATCGGCGAAACGGCCTGCAACGGCGTGCACGGCAAAAACCGCCTTGCCAGCAATTCTTTGCTGGAGTCATTGGTATTTGCAAAACGTGCCGCACTTCACATTGCAGAACATTACGAAGCCCTCGTCAATGAAATTCCTTCAGTGGACTTCCGTGCTTATCTGCCCGCAGATGCATTGGCCCAAAAACGCAAAGACAGAATTCTTTCCGAGATTGAGAGGTTGAATCAAAATGTCAATCAGTGAAGTTACTATGAAACTCAATATGGATCGTTATCTCCGCATGGCGCTGGAGGAAGATATCACCAGCGAAGATGTTTCTGCCAATGCCGTGATGGATACCCCCTGCCGTGGTGAAGTGGATCTAATCTGTAAGCAGGACGGCATTATTGCAGGTTTACAAGTTTTTGCCCGTGTGTTTGAGCTGCTGGATGACAGTTTTACAGCCGAATTTTTCTTTCAGGACGGGGATCGTGTTGAAAACGGTCAGCGCATCGCTGTCCTGCAGGGCGAAATTCGCGCCCTGCTCTCCGGCGAACGCACCGCGCTGAATTATCTGCAGCGTATGAGCGGTATTGCAACCCATACCGCCCGTATGGTAGAATTATTAAAAGATTCCGGCATCACACTGCTGGATACGCGCAAAACAACACCAAATATGCGCATTTTCGAAAAATACGCTGTCACAGTTGGCGGTGGTACCAATCACCGCTACAATCTCTCTGACGGCGTGATGCTCAAAGATAACCACATCGGTGCCGCCGGCGGTATTCGTCAGGCTGTCGAACGCGCCCGTGCCTACGCCCCCTTTGTCCGCAAAATCGAAGTGGAGACGGAAACACTTGAAATGGTGCAGGAGGCTGTGGAAGCCGGTGCTGACATTATCATGCTGGACAATATGGATCATGCCACAATGAAACAGGCTGTTGCACTGATCGGCGGTCGGGCACAAACCGAGTGTTCCGGCAATGTCACCGAAGAAAAAATTGCCGCACTGCGTGAAATCGGTGTCGATTTTATTTCCTCCGGTGCCTTGACCCATTCTTCCCCTATCATGGATCTTTCCATGAAGCATTTGCATCCCATCGAACGCTAACGTTTGTGCGATCCTAAAGCGAAAGGAGACTCATTTTTATGGCTGGTGAAGATCGCCGCAAGCAAATTCTTCAGCTGCTCAAAGGCCAGATTTTAAATGGTTCCCAGCTGGCAAAACAACTTAATGTCAGCCGTCAGGTCATTGTGCAGGATATGGCTTTGCTGCGCACCTCCGGTTACGAAATTCTGTCTACTCGGCAGGGCTATATATTATCGGCTGACAATCAATTTACCCGCACCTACCATGTACGCTGCCCTGAATCCGACATCGAAAGCATGCTCAATGTTTTTGTGGATGCAGGCGGTACTGTGCAGGATATCTTCGTAATCCACAATACCTACGGCGTGATTCGCGCAGAGCTGCATCTGTGCAACCGCCGGGAAGTAAAACAATTTATCGAAAGCATTCATACCGGTCGGGAAGCCGCTCTGCACGGCTTGTGCAAGGGCGGTCATTGGCATACAGTATCCGCCGATTCAGAAGACGCTCTGGATTTGATACAGCAAGATCTTCGCTCCAGCGGCTACCTGATTGAAAAAAATACTGCCGAACCTGCTCAGGACGAAGATCATCGTTAACTGCAAAATAATGAAAAATGCTTCTTTTATGTAATACTTTCTGCATTTTTGTAGATTTTTCCCCTTGTTAGGCAAGATATTTCTCTGCTACAATAGAGCATATATCTCTAGAATAGAACATGCAAAGGATGGATTAAACCATGAATAACGCCGCATCTTTGGCAAAAATGAAAAAAGATGAACTTGTGGAACTTTGCAAGCAGCACGGTATTTCCGGCTACTCCAAATTGAAAAAGGACGAGCTGGTTGCCCTGTTAGTCGAAGCCATGGGCAGCGGCGCTGAAACCGCCGCTTCCGCAAACACTTCACCAGAAGCTTCCACACAAAAGAAAGCACCTGCAAAAAAGTGTGCCGCAAAGAAAGCTGCTGCCCCCGAAAGTGAATTGGCTGCATATTGTACCGCTCTTGTCAATCTGTGGGGTATTGCACCCTCAATGATGATTGCAGCTGTGTACAACCAGTTCAAAGGTGCTTCTGTTACCGCAGAAGAAGTTGAGACCGCCGCTGACTGCCCCGTTGTTGACGGTGAGCTGATTCATGCGGATCTCGCAGGCAAGGATGATCAGATCAGCGCACTGCGTACAAAGCAGGCACACTATCATCATTATGTACCTTCTGCCTCTCATATTGAAGACTATTTGAACAAGAACTTTCGCGAATCCACCCATGAATTTTCTGCAATGCGCGATTTCATGGTGCGCTCTTTCAATATGTCTGAGCCGATTGCACATGCCAATGCTTTGCGGATCCTCCAGTATCTGGATAATCAGTCTGACATCAGCCGTCTGATGGGTGAACTGGCAGGCAGTGGTATCCGTTTTGAAGACGATCAGCAGTTCCGCAACTTCGCAATTCTGTTGGACAAGATGAAGTCTGCCTCCCGTTTCTGGGGTTTCTGCGGTCATACCCCCGACGAAGCTGCAAACTATGCACCCAAGAAAGGTACCATCCATGTTTACAAGGTTGGTCGCAACGATCCCTGCCCCTGTGGCAGCGGCAAGAAGTATAAAAAGTGCTGCGGTCGCTGATTGCCGCGTTTTTCTAAATAACGGAGGTTTCTTCTGTGCCCAGTTTAGGTTCCATTGATACAAGTGCTGTGAATAAATTTCTGGGAAAATTGACGGTAGAAACCGTTTGTTCTTCCCTTCTGATTCTGATCACTTGCATCATTATTATTAAATTAGTCACTCACATTTTACGGCGGATTCTAAAGCATACACCACTGGATGCCCGTTTGGAGAAATTCCTGTTAACCGGTATTCGAGTGGTTCTGTATGTCATCACCATTATCATCGTAGCACAGAGCCTGGGTGTTCCGACAACCTCTCTGATTGCTTTGATGAGCGTGGGTGCGTTGGCTGTTTCCCTTGCTGTACAGGGAATGCTTTCCAATGTTGCCGGAGGTATGATGCTCCTCACTTCTCGTCCTATTTCACTGGGTGATTATGTGGAAGTGGCAGGTGTATCCGGTTTTGTTCACGAAATCGGTATCCTTTACACAAAGCTCGACGGCATTGACGGCGAGAGCATTATGCTCCCCAACTCCAGCATTTCCAGCGAACGCATTACCAACTACACCGCATTGGGACGCCGCCGTATTGCACTGAGTATTGGTGCTTCCTATGATGCGGCAATTGAGGATGTGCGCACGGCGTTGAACGACGCCATCGCCCATACGGATGGTCTTTTGACCGACCCTGTCCCGGAAGTCCGTGTGAATGCATATTTGGATAGTTCCATTGAGTACCATGTCTATGCATGGTGTCCGGCAGAGAACTATCGCGTGCTGCGTCAGGTGCTGACCGAGCAAGTCAAAATTGCTTTTGACCAATACGGTATTGAAATTCCCTATAATCATTTAAATGTCCACATTATGCACGACAGCACTTTGAAGCTGGAAAAAAAAGTTTAGAAAGAAATACGAAAAAGAAGGGATACGACATGCGTCGTGTCCCTTCTTTTCTACATTGTATACACTTTTCCATTGCATGGGCAAATTATGGCAGCAAGGCAATAGAATCCCTGTCTTAATATTTTTTCATCAAATGTCTGAAAATCAGATGTCCACCCACTATTTGAACCACCAAATACCCTACCAGATAAAAAACAAAAATATTCGAATTTTCCAGAATTTCCATGGAATCCAATACCGCAAACAGAACGGTTGAAACAGAAATCACACAAAGCCCTAAAGCATATACATATTGTGCCGTCTTTCCGCGCACTTTTTCTTTCAATTCATCGTGCAGTTCAATTCTTTCCTGCTCCATTCTTTTTTCATATTCTTCTTTTTTTGTCGGTCTGTTCCAATAAAAATACCTATAAACCATAAATAGTCCCGGACCAATTCCGGCTCCGGCAAAACCGCCAAATAAACCTTCCAGTCTGGTTTGCGTAAACAGAACAATCAACAAGAAAATAATTCCTGCCAAAATATATAGAATACCTGTTATCAAATACGATTTTTTCATGTTATTGACCTCCTTCATAAATAAAAATCTCTTCAATTGTTTTCTGAAAAAAAGCTGCAATGGCAAATGCCAAATCCAAAGAAGGATTATATTTTCCTGTTTCAATGGAACTGATCGTCTGCCTGGACACACGCAGCGCTTTTGCAAACTCTTCCTGGTTCAGCCCCAGCTGCTTGCGTAATTCTTCCACTCTGTTTTTCATAGAACCCCACTTTCTTTTGTCAAGGTTGCTTTACATGTTTAGTATAGCACCCAAGCCTCCTTATGTCAAGCTTCCTTTACATAATAGAGAAAAAAACAGTCCACAAGAACTTTGTGGACTGCTCAAACTGCCGATTCCCTTTTGGGATATTCAATCTTTTTTCTTCCGGTCTTCCGCAATCAGAATCTTCAATGCCTCCACACCAACCTTGATCGGTGCCTCACTGTCAAACACGGCATCCTGATCCAGCCCTGCTTTTTCCCGTTCCTGATTCCACAACGCCCCAAAGGTAGAACCACAGCGCAAACCCCGTGCCGCAGCCACCGTAAACAGCGCCGCAGACTCCATCTCGCTGGCGAGTGTGCCAAGACGTTTCCATGCCTCCCATTTGTATAGAAGTTCCGGTGCAACAGGCATCGTTTCGGGTGCGTGCTGCCCATAGAAAGAATCTTTGCATTGCACAACGCCTGTATGGAAAGGGCAGTTGAGATGCTTCGCCGCCTGCACTAATGCACAAACCGCATCAAAATCAGGAACTGCCGGAAACTCAATCGGCGCATATTCCCGGCTCGTCCCTTCCATACGAATCGCACCGGTCGCAATGATCACATCCCCGGCGCGCACTTTTGTCGCAATGCCACCGCAGGTGCCCACACGAATAAAGGTGTGTGCGCCAATGGCAGCCAGTTCCTCCATGGCAATGGCAGCCGAGGGACCGCCGATGCCCGTAGAACATACACTCACCTTTTCACCAAGTAGTGTTCCCGTATAAATCGTATATTCACGATTCTGCGACACCAGCTTTGCATCATCGAACAATGCCGCAATTTTCTCAGATCTTCCGGGATCACCCGGCAAAATGCAATAGGCGCCTACATCGCCCGCTTTACAGCGAATATGAAATTGAACTTCCTGTGGCTGCATGAAAAGACCTCCTTTAATGAGCTGCTCTCATCTGATTTAACATTTGTTTTTATTATAGCAAAGGAAATGACGGGCAGCAAGTCAGTCCCGTCGATTCCCTGCTTTGTATTTTGGCAAATCCTATGTTATACTATTTAACAATCATTTGATACTCCATTGGTATTTTTCGTCATCAGCCAAATCCACATTATGTGAGGAGACTATATTGGATACTGTGATGCAATCTTTTCATGAATTTTTTACCGCCGCAGGGGCTTTCTTTTCTCAGTTTTCCCTGCCAGCGGTCGATGGCGCGCTGAACGCCTTTGGCACAATCGGCGTACTTTTGCTGCACATTTTTACGGCAGTTTTAGCCATTTTAATTGTTTTTCGCTGCGGATCTTCTTTGCTGCGAGGAAAAACAGAAGAAGAAAACTGGGGCTTTTTCAGCCTTGCAAACGGCGCAAAATTTTCCCTGTTCCATTGGGAAAATATTATCGGGCGTGCCGGCTCCTGCGATCTGGTGCTGAATCTTCCCACCATATCCCGCCAGCACGCCGCAGTGCAGAGAGATGAAAATGGTCTATGGACCATTTATCCACTCAGCAGTAAAAGCACTGTTTTTGTCAACGGAAAAAAAGTAAAGTACCAGAAAGCAATCAGTACAGGCGATAAAGTAACTATCGGCGGTGCTGACCTCTATTTTTATCCCTCCAGCGTTGAGGAACTGCGCCAACAAGCCAAAACCCGAAAGCGCCCCGGCAGAAAAATCAAGCCCACGCTCACCCTTTCCTATCTGACCATCTTCCAGGGTTTGCTTCTTTTGCAGCTGGTATATACCAAAGAGCCTGAGCATACCGCAGCCCTTGTGGGATGTTTTGGCGTGCTCTGCGCAGCTATGTGGGGACTTTATGCACTCTACCGCGTATTCCGCCGCACCGGCTTTGATCTGGAAAGCCTCGCTTTTTTCCTCTCAACGCTTTGTTTGAGTGTCACAGCATCCTCCACGATTGCAACCCTGCCCAAACAAACACTCACCATTTTAATTGGTATTGCCGGCTTTGTGATTCTCGGCCTCTTTCTGCGTGATCTTGCCATTGCAAAAAAACTTCGCTGGCCCGTTGCCATTGCCGCCTGCGCACTGCTTGCATTTAACTTATTATTCGGTCAGCAGCTGTTCGGCGCCCGCAACTGGGTTTCCATCGGCCCTATTTCTTTCCAGCCATCGGAATTTGTCAAAGTTGCTTTTATCCTGGTAGGTGCTGAAACCATGGACCGTCTGTTCACCCGCCGCAATCTTGTTTTTACGATTCTTTTTTCCCTTTTCTGCGTTGGATGCCTTGCCTTGATGAGCGACTTCGGTACAGCACTGATTTTCTTTATCGCCTTTTTGACGATTGCATTTCTGCGCAGCGGCGACCTGCCCTCTATTGCCATGATCTGTGCGGCAGCAGGCGCAGGTGCAGGCGTTATTCTGAAATTTAAACCGTATATCGCCAACCGTTTTGCCGCTTGGCAGCATGTTTGGGAATATGCCGACAGCACAGGCTATCAGCAAACGCGTACGATGTCCGCAGCCGCCAGCGGCGGTCTGTTCGGCAACGGTGCCGATAACGGCTGGCTGAAATATGTGGGCGCATCCAATACCGATCTGGTCTTTGGCATGGTGGCAGAAGAACTTGGCATGATCATCGCCGTGCTGGCAGTGCTGTCTATTGTGATTTTTTCACTTTTCACCATGAAATCTGCTGCTACCTCTCGTTCCACATTCTATACGATCGCTGCTTGTTCTACGTCTACAATGCTGATTTTCCAAACTATTTTAAATGTATTTGGCTCTGTAGACTTACTGCCGTTAACCGGTGTTACCTTCCCATTTCTGTCTGTCGGCGGCTCCAGTATGATATGCTGTTGGACATTGCTCGCCTTCATCAAAGCCGGAGACAATCGCCAAAACTCCGGACTTTCCGTACGTCTGCCCGGTAAAAAAGACGCCCCTGTCCACCCAACCGGGGACCCCATGATGGAATTTGATCCTTCTGTATTTGATTCCATCCCTGTAAAAGATTGCAGAATTGATATTCCCATTCCCGAAGAACCTTCCTCCATCAGGAAACGTGATCGTGTGGATGAATTTATGTCGGATTTGGCAAATCTTGATTTTATGGGCGAGGACTGTGGTATTGATGTTCCTCTTCCAGATAATGCAGGGCATAGTTCCTCTATTGACATTCCCATCGATGACACACCACGCCGTTCATCCATTGATATCCCCATCGGACGCAGAAAAGGAGGCAGAAGATGAAACAGGTCAAACGACGCACATGGTTTTGTCTGCTTTTTACCATTTTACTCACAGTCGGTCTTGGTATTTTTCTCATGCGCTACAGCACTGACGGTGATGAATGGGCTTCCTTTAGAGCCAATAAACACATCTATAACAAAAGCGGCCAGCTCATGAGCGGCACTATTCTGGACCGAAACGGAAATATCCTGTATAACGCACCGGAAAATACATACAACGATGATAAAACTGTACGCAAATCCACTTTGCATGCAGTCGGTGATCCAAATGGCAATATCGCTACCGGTGCAAAAAAAGCATTCAGCGAGCATCTTGGCGGATTTAATCCCATTCTCGGAACGACTGTCAGCGGACACAATCTATATCTCACCCTCGATCAGCAGCTGAACGCAGCTGCATACAATGCGCTCAAAGGCAAAAAAGGAACTGTCGGTGTCTACAATTACAAAACCGGTGAAATTTTGTGTATGGTCAGTCTCCCTACCTTTGATCCCGCAAATCCACCCACGATTTCTGATGATGACAGCCGCTACGAAGGTGTTTATATCAATCGTTTTCTTTCCGCAGCCTATACCCCCGGCTCTGTATTTAAGCTTGTGACCACAGCTGCCGCTATCGAGCAGATCGATGATCTGGAAACAAGAACCTTCACCTGTGACGGCAGTGTTCAGATTGGAAACGCCTCTATCACCTGCCCCCATGCCCACGGTACAATGGATATTCGTTCCGCCCTTTCTAATTCCTGCAATGGTGCCTATGCACAGCTTGCGGTGGAGCTGGGCAGTGAAACCATGCTGCAATATGCGAAAAAGGCCGGCCTTTTGGACAGTATTTCTGTCAGCGATATTTCTACCGCTAAAGGAAACTATGCCATCGCAGCACCAGGCAGTTCCGATTTGGGCTGGTCCGGTGTGGGGCAGTATCAAGATCTGGTCAACCCCTGCACAATGATGACCTATATGGGCACCATCGCAAATAGCGGCACGCAGGTACTTCCTCGCCTGATCCACAAAGAAACAACCGCTACAGGTCTTCCCGCCGGGTTCCATTCCGCACAAACAAATTCAGGTGCCATGAAAACCACTACCTGCAACAAATTAAAAGAAATGATGCGCAATAATGTCGTAGACCACTACGGGCAAAGCCAATTTGGTGACTTGACAGTATGTGCAAAATCCGGCACAGCAGAAGTCGGCAACGGTCAAAGCCCCCACTCCTGGTTTGTAGGTTTTGTGGATGACGATGCCCATCCTCTTGCCTTTGTTGTCGTAGCAGAAAACAGCGGCAGCGGCGCATCTGTTGCAGGCAGCATTGCAGCGAAGGTCCTTAACACTGCAAAAGATTTGGGTTATTGATTCTTTCATCATAAAGTGACACTGTTATTTGCGTTGCTGCTCCATCCATTGGATGGGGAAGGCAAAAAACGCACGGTAAATGCAATGCATTTACCGTGCGTTTTCTTTAGTTATTATTCTGCCACTCACTGATACCCTGGCTCAAATTAGGCACCATTTGCTTCTTTCTGGAAACAACGTCTACAAGCATCACCGAGTTTTCTTCCGGACATACATCCGGAAAGCTGCATGCAACAATTTTCTGTGCATGCTTACCTGCAAACAACAAATCTGTTGTTTCGGTCAGAATATTGGTCAGCATATAACAGACCATATCCAATCCTTCCCTTTTCAGCACCTCATCCAAATAGGGAAGCAGCAGCTTCTTGGCACTCTGGATACTGCGATCAGACATAAAGCTGCTCTGACCGATACCAAACTGCACATCACCACTGGAAAATGGCTTAAAATCGGTATAGAATACGTCTTTTGCAGTTTTCCCCTCCAAAGAAGCACCTGCCTCAAACATCGCACTTGCATACTCATCAATATGGATGCCCGCAATTTCCGCCAGCGTCTCGGCAGTGCTCTGATCAACAGGTGTACACGTGGGAGAACGAAATACCAGTGTATCCGACAAGATTGCCGAACACATCAAGCCGGCAATTTCACGCGGCGGTATGATACCGTTTTCCTGATAGATCTGATAAACAATCGTAGCAGTGCACCCAACAGGCTGATTGCGGAAATAGATGGGTGCAGCAGTCTGCAAACCAGTGCCCAGACGATGGTGATCGATAACCTCCAGTACATCTGCCTCGAGCAGGCCATCCACAGCCTGACCCACCTCATTATGATCCACCATAATCACTTGCTTTTTACGCAAATCCATCATATTTCGGCGAGAAACCATACCAAAATAACGTCCATCCTGATCCAACACCGGGAAATACCGATGACGCACTTTGACCATAACTTTTTGCACATCTTCCACAAGAGCTTTCATGTCAAATGCCAGCAGTGCACCCTTTGTCATAAAATAGGATACAGGAGCACTCTGGCTGACGAGCCTTGCAGCAGTGTAAGAATCATGTGGGGTTGTAATCACTGCAATTCCATGCTTCTCTGCCATCTGGCGAATGTGCTGAGGCACCGCTGTATCAGCCGTAACAATAATGCATCCGACCCCCAGTTGAATTGCCAAAATCTGGGAATCCACACGGTTGCTCAAAATCACCGTGTCACCCTTTTCAATAATGCTCGCCATGGCGGTAGCATTACCTGCAGCAACACAGATCTTCCCTTCACAAACACATGCATCAGGCTGCCCTACAATCAATTCGCCATCCAATGTTGTCACCATGCTGGCATAAGTTGTTTTTGCCTTTGCCATCATTTTGGTATCCAATGCATCCATATATGCTGTTGCCACGTCGGTCATGGTAATCAAGCCTTCCAACCGATTATCTTCATCCACGATTGCCAGCGTATTTGCCTCAATATCGCGCATCAAATTCCATGCGTCACGCATGGACAAGTCACCTTTGACGCCGGGGAGCTTACGGATACTCAAGTCCTCCACCTGCGGACTTACATCATCACACAACCGCGGTGTCTCCACGCCAAAATAGTCCAGCACAAATCTTGTTTCATTACTCACTTCGCCGGCACGGCAAGGTATGTAGCACAAATCGGAACTAATTTGATTTTTTAGATACGCATATGCAATCGCCGAACAAATACTATCGCTATCCGGGTTGCGATGCCCAATGACCAGTACATTATTACGCAGCTGATACTTAGATTCTTCCATAGAACTCCGTTCCTCTTTCATCCATCAAAGTAATGCCGTTTTCCGACATACATTCCATCAAAGCGCATATAATCAAGTGCTTCTATATATCTTTACATTCTACACTTTAAAAATACATTTCGCAAGGATCAGCACTGCATTTTTCGATGCTTTTTCAAGCACTCAAAAATCTATCGTAATCAGTTGCTGCTGGTAGGCAAAAACGGTATGATCGATCCTGCCAAAACCGGAGCAGGCATCGTTTGCAGCCAAATATGCCCCGGACCGGTGATACGTGTATTAAACACACCCTCGCCACCGAAAAGCATATTCTTTACACCCCTTACCATCTGAATATCAATAGAGCAGGTTTCATCCATGGCAGCCAGATATCCGGTATCCACAATGACGGACTCGTTGGGTTCCAAATCATATTCAACCAAACTGCCCGCAATTTCTAAAAATACCATACCTTTTCCGGAGAAACGCTGCATAATGAAACCTTCACCGCCAAAGAAACCGCTGCCGAGTTTCTTTTGGAAGAAAATGCTCATATCAACCCCGCTCTCCATCGCTAAAAACGCGGACTTCTGCGCAACGATGGAGCGATTCGGCCGAATTTCAACCGGCAGAATCTGACCGGGAAGATTTGACGCAAAGGAGATGATCCCCTCTCCTCCGCGCGCCGTATAGCTGCAGCGAAACAGAGATTCTCCCGTAAGCGCTCTGCCGAACAGTTTTCCCAATCCACCGCCGGTATTCGTTTCCATCTCCATATTCGGCGTCATCCATGACATTCCGTCGCTCTGACAATGCATCGTTTCATTCGGCTGCAATTCACAAACAACCGCCGGGAATGGATTCCCCACAATTTCATACTGCATATACTGCCCACTCCTTTCAAATCTTTGGAAAAAATTTGCACTTTTATCTAATAACCGCTATAATTACTATACTGATTATAAAAGCTAATATCCTATTTGAAAAGATAAAATTTTCATTTTAAGGAATTAGTGGGAGGT
>JAHHSM010000042.1 GCA_020025175.1 Oscillospiraceae bacterium
CGACCAGAAAGAGGAAGAACCATTTTCCGCATTTATCAAGGGGCTTGCGGTTGACGCTCGAATTGATTTAGAAACTGCAAAAATCATTATTGAAAAATATAAACAGGAAAGGAAGTAAAGACTATGCTATTTAAAATTCTCTGGGGTATCGGTATAATTGCCATTACACTGATCATTACCGGCAGTCAGAAATATTTAAGCACAAGAAAGGTTTGGCAGCTAGGAGCGATCGTTCCTATACTTTCACTTGTGGTTATGGCTGTCCTGTACTTTTCTGTGAAACTTACACTGACCGCTGAATTTATTGTACCTTGCGCAATTATTATTGCCCTGGAACTTTTAATCTGGGTGGACGGGCGGCATCAGCACCATAAATCAGAACTTAACCGTATGAAAGCAAAAGATATTGAATAATCGAAAAGCCAGCCAAGACAGTTGCCGGCAAGTAAATGAACTGTGCGCACTGTAATCTGTCCCAGGTCAATCTAAAGACGTAGCGATGGGGGGTGTCTTATTTTTTCGGAATTTTGTTTCATGATGAAAAGTAGGCAACCAACATAAACGAAAGACTTTTAAAATCCTTATAAATTCCTTAGATTTATCCAGTATCATGATTTCAAATCGTACTGAAAGGAATTTTATTATGGAAAAAATACGAACATATCTGCAAGGTGGGTTGTCCGGGACAGAGCTGAAAGTGATTGCACTGGTTCTGATGGTGCTGGACCATATCCACTACTTCTTTGGATTTACAGGAGTCATTCCGGAATGGTTTTCTATGTTGGGACGACTGTCTGCACCTCTGTTTCTCTTTTGCTTGGTAGAGGGATTTACCCATACCCACAACAGAAAAAACTATTTTCTAAAGGTCTACTTGATTTCTATTTTTATGAATGGCCTTTTGTTCTTCATGCAGTTTGCAAAGGTTTTGAATCGGCCGGATGGATTTATTCCATTGAATGGCATGATGACAGCCTTCGTCCTCCTCATGGTCATGTATCAGGGGCTTGACTGGATCAAGGAAAAACGCTGGCTTCGTGGCTTCGCCGCTTTGATACTGCCGATCGTCTGGCCTATTATCGGTGGTATGCTGAGCAATCTGTTTCCACAGTTGGCGACACCTCTGGGGCTTGCAGCCTACACGGTCCTTCCAATCTGGAATTCTAATTCCGACGCACAGTTGAGCATCATGGTCATCGGTATTTTGCTGTATGTTTTTCGGAAACACAGAAAACTGCAAGTTTGTGCATTCTCGGGTTTCACATTCCTTTATTACTTTGTGTATTTCGGACATATCCTTTCCGGTCTGCCTGATTTTGCATGGAGTCAGATGTTCGTGCAGTATTATGAGTGGTATGGTGTCTTTGCGGGGCTTTTGATGCTATGCTATAATGGGCAGCGAGGAAGTGGACACCAGAAATTCTTCTATGTGTTCTATCCGGCTCATATCTATTTGTTTTATGCCCTTTCCTGGGGGCTGTATCTCCTGATGCATTGAGGTGATTGGTGTGGGGCATATCCTGATTGTGGATGATGAAGCAGATGTGCGGACATTAATTCAAACTGCTTTGGAGCGAGATGGACACCAAGTTTGTGCGCTGCAAAGTGGAAAAGAAGTGAGTGAGGCACACTGCCAATGGGCGGACTGCATCCTGTTGGATGTGATGATGCCGGATGAAGATGGTTTTGCCGTATGCAGACGCATTCGGGATTTGGTGAATTGTCCGATTCTGTTTCTCACGGCAAAGGCGCAGGAGGCCGATATACTGACAGGCTTGGGGCTAGGTGGAGATGACTACCTGAGCAAACCCTTTCGCATCGGCGAGCTCCGTGCGCGTATCAATGCTCATCTGCGAAGAGAGCAGCGCACACCGCACAGCCGAATGATTCGAGGGGAGCTCTCCTTTGATATGAGTGGAAAAGTGCTTTTTTGCCGGGAGCATCCAGTGAAACTGACACGAGGAGAATATGCAATTTGTGAATATCTGGCACTGCACACCGGTCAAACATTGGATAAAGAGCAAATTTATGAAGCGGTATTTGGTTATGACAAAACTGCCGATAGTTCTGCGATTACAGAGCACATTAAAAATATCCGTGCAAAACTGAAACTGCTGGGACAAGACCCCATTAAGACCGTTTGGGGAGAGGGCTATCAATGGAAGTACACCACATGAAAAAGAGAAAGCTCACACTGACAAAGCTGTTTTGGCATTACCTTTTGGCCGTTGGCATATCCTTCGTCTGTATTCTTGTCATGATGGTGCTCGTTGTAAGATTGCTGTTATCCCTGGGAGTGGTGTTTCCTGCCAACACAGCGGATGCACAGACAAGGGAAGTGGAGGATGCCTTGCTCTCCGGGCAATTGCTGCCGGAGGAACTTCCATCCTACTATCGCTGGTCATGTTTTGATGAAACGGGGAAGGTGATAGCCCATTCTGACCTGTCTGCGCGCAGACAGGAACAGATTTGTGCTGCAGTTGAAGAGAAAACAACATTGATTTCAGACGTTCCTTTTGCCCAATATCATCGTTTTATAGCCCTTCCGAATGGAAGCCTTTTTGTATTGCAATATGATTTTTCCATGCCCTATGCAGTTCCGTGGATGCAGCACTATCTTCCAGACTGTCAAATTCTGGTGGTACTCCTTTTTGTGATTTCCGTAGTACTCATGATTGTGTTTTGGACGAAACGATATGCGCGCAAGCTGCACGGCGATACCATGGTGCTGACAGCAGCGGCGCAGGCAATTACGGAGCATCATCTGGATGCGCCGTTTCAAAATGACATCAATATCCGTGAATTTGAAGAGATATTGCAGGCAATGGACTTGCTGCGAATCAGCCTGTCAGATTCACTCCACGAACAGTGGAGCATGGAACAGCAGCGAACACGGGAAATTGCAGCATTGGCCCATGATTTGAAAACGCCGCTGACCGTTATCAGTGGAAACGGTGAGCTTTTGGCAGAAGAGGGTCTTAGCGACAGTCAACGCAAAAGTGTGGATGCCATTTTGAGAAATGCCGGGCGGATGGAAGCTTCTTTAAGCCAGCTGCGCTCGGTGGTTGTGCATCAAAGTCAGTATTCTGAAAAGGAAACGGTAGACCTTCAAAAACTCTTCTCTGAATGGGTCACCATGGGGGAAGAGCTGTGTGCATCCAAGCGGATTTCCTTGGTCCTCTCTGACTTTCCGCAAGGGATGTGCCACTTGGAAGTACCAAGTGTAAACAGGGCAGTGCAGAATCTTTTGGATAATGCAGTGCGGTATACACCGCAGGGTGGAAAAATATGCTTATCTGCAAAGGTGGAGGACTCTATTTTGAATATTAGCGTTCAGGACAGTGGCCCGGGATTCACAGAAGAAGCCATAGCCCACGGCTGTGAAGTGTTCTTTACGGAGGATAGAAGCCGGCAGGGAACAGAACACATGGGTATGGGACTTTACAATGTGCAGTGTGTTGCGCATAGACATAACGGAACTGTGATCCTTTCCAACACAGAATCCGGTGGAATCGTAACATTGCAGCTGTATCTGACAGAATAATGGAAAAGCAGCTCCGATATACTTAAAGGGTATATCGGAGCTGCTTATTTTGATTGGGGAAAAAGCCGCTGTAGGGAGATAGTTTTGGACTAATGGAAAGTAGTAGCTGAAGCTGCTCATTCCTTCCATTCCGTTCAAATCCATCTTTGCACCATTTCACGAAATTTCTAAAATTTTTCTGCTTAGCCAAACCTTGCTTAGGTCAAATCTCACGTATAGATGGAGTACACTGCTCCAGATGCCGAGCTTCCTTCATCCAGAACTTAAATTCCCAGCGGAGGGGATAGTAGTCTTGTATTTTGGAACGCAAGGCTGACTGATATGCCATGTATTGTCCATTGTAGTCATCCCATCTGCTCCAACTGACTTTGGGACGGGAAATACCCAATTCTTTGTGAGCAGCACTGAACACATAGTTATCAATAGGAATATGAAGGTATTTGAAGATTCCATTAAAATTGTATTCGCCAATGACATAGAGGTACTTCATGGTCATATTAAGCCATTTCTGCGCCTGCCCGTAATAGAATTCAACTCCAGCATCTCGGTAGTATGTACGGATTGATTTGCAGATTCGATAATGCCACAAGTCATATATGTTCTGATCATTTATTCCGTTATCAACTATAGCGGGGATTTCCTCTTTGAAAAGCATTGTTACCATATTCCGCAAGCAATCTCGTTTTTTGGGGGGCATATTCTCAAATCGGATAGTTCTATTCAAATCTCTGTAGGCGCGATCACTCGTGGCTACTATAGGGTCTGTAATTGCTCCAAAATAGATCACTTTTAAAAAATCTAAAATATCCTTGTCCACGCTCATATATTCAATACTTTCCAAATAAATTCCTCCAATACCATATGATGTTTTCGAAAGGATTTGCTTCCATGAAGTAGTTTGTCTATTTAATGATAAGTAATCTAGCAAAAGCAGCTGTGGTATTTCAAGCAATAATCATCCGCTAATAGTTCCCACATTCCTGATTTAAGTTTCTTTTGGAATTGCACCATAGATTGCCCTCTATAGTAAAATTATACGCCCCTATCGCCTCTAACTCAAGGAAACATGACAAATTAGCCCTTTTTCATAATTTTTACATGGAAATTTTTCTGTATAGCACATAATCTGCGATAAAATGGTGTCGTTTATTTGCCTTTTCCGGTAAAGTACAGTAATATGGAACTAATGAAGAGAAAACAGGAGGAAAAGGCGCGTGGTTACAGGTGCGATTAAAAATAAAGTAGATAAAATTTGGACGGATATCTGGGCGGGCGGTATTACCAATCCGCTGACAGTGATCGAGCAGCTGACCTATTTGATGTTTATTCGTTCTTTGGACGAAAAGGAACTGGAAACCGAAGAATTGGAAAACATGAGCGGGGAGAAGCTGGACAAGATTTTTCCCCAGTCTGCCATTGGTCAGGCGATGCGCTGGAGCAAATTCAAAAACGATGACCCAAGAGAAATTTATGCGGTGCTTTCCCAGCGCGTTTTTCCTGCGATTAAAAACATGAAGCACGGCCGCCTGCCGGACTTCACAGCGCAGGGCGAGCTGATGGAAATGCAGAACGAGAGCGACAACGGCACAGAGAACGAAACAGCATTTGCACGCTACATGAGCGATGCCATGTTTTTGATTCCCACGCCGCAGGTGCTGCAAAAAATCATCACGGGTCTGGATGACCTTTACGAGCACGACATTGCCGATTTGGATATGCAGGGAGATCTCTATGAGTATATGCTGGGCAAGCTGGCAACTGCCGGTCAGAACGGCCAGTTCCGCACGCCGAAGCATATCCGTGAAATGATGGTGGAGCTTCTGCGGCCCACCCCCGATGATACCATTTGTGACCCTGCCTGCGGCACAGCCGGATTTCTGGTATCTGCTTCGGAGTATATCCGCAAGCATTATGAGGACACCATGACCGCCAAGCAGTGGGAGCACTTTACAGGCGAAGCATTCACCGGCTTTGATATGGATAGAACCATGCTCCGTATTTCTGCCATGAACTTGATGCTCCACTCCATCAGCCATCCGGAAATTGATTACAAAGACAGCGTTTCCAAGCAGAATCAAATCAAGGATCAATTTACGATGTGCCTTGCAAATCCGCCCTTTAAGGGTACGATTGACGCTGAGAGCATCAACGATGATTTGAAGGCGGTCACCAATACGAAAAAGACAGAGCTGCTGTTTCTGGCTCTGCTTTTGCGGATGCTGAAAAAGGGCGGTCAGTGTGCCTGCATCGTGCCGGACGGTGTGCTGTTTGGCTCGTCCAAGGCACACAAGTCCATCCGCAAAGAGTTGGTAGAGAACCACCAGCTGCGGGCAGTGATTTCCATGCCCTCCGGTGTGTTCAAACCCTATGCCGGGGTATCTACGGCGGTATTGGTATTCACCAAAACAGGAGCAGGCGGCACAGAGAATGTGTGGTTTTACGATATGAAGGCGGACGGCTTTAGTCTGGACGATAAGCGCAGTGAAATCAGCGAAAACGATATTCCGGACATCATCAGCCGTTTCCACAATTTAAAGCAGGAAGCTGACCGCCAGCGCACCGAGCAGAGCTTCTTTGTGCCCAAGCAGGAGATTGCCGACAATGACTATGACCTTTCTATCAACAAGTATAAAAAGGTGGAATATGTGCCGGTGGAGTACCCCTCTACTATGGAGCTGATGACAGACCTGCACGCGCTGGAACTGGAAATCACAGCAGGATTGAGCGAATTGGAGGAGATGCTGTGATGGCGAGATTGGGGGATGTGTGCGAAAGTAAGATAGATACCTTAAAATCTATGGATGAAGGTTACATTGATTATATTGATATCTCATCTGTTGATAATCAAAAGAAAACTATTGAAGCAGTACAGAGTATGTTAGTTCAGGATGCTCCAAGTAGAGCGAAGCAACTTGTAAAACAAGGAGATATTCTTTTATCGACTGTTCGTCCTAATTTAAATGCTGTAGCAATGGTAACAAAAAAATATGATAACACTCTAGTAGCATCAACTGGTTATTGTATTCTTAGATGTTTGGAATCAGTAAATAAAAAATATGTTTTTTATTTTTGTCAATCATCAAGTTTTATTGATAAAATAGTTTCTCAAGCAACTGGGGCAAGTTATCCTGCTGTAAATACAACTATCATAAAAAATTGTGAAATGCCCCTTCCACCTATTGATGAACAACGCAAAATTGCAGCGGTTTTGGATAAGGTCAGTGACCTGATTGCCAAACGCCACCAACAGTTGGACAAGCTGGATTTGCTGGTGAAATCGCAATTTATCGAGATGTTTGGTGATACGGTTCGTAATGAAAAAGGATGGCCTATCTGCAAATTAGCTGACTTAGCAGAAATCAAAATTGGACCATTTGGCTCACTCCTACACAAAGAGGATTATATTGAGGGTGGGCATGCTTTGGTGAATCCTTCTCACATAGTCAATAGCAAAATAAGCGTTGATCCTAAACTGACTATCTCGGATGAGAAATATGAGGAACTTAAAGCCTATAAACTGTTTCCGGAAGATATAGTGCTTGGCAGACGGGGTGAAATGGGACGATGTGCCGTCGTCAGTGAAGATGGGATGTTGTGCGGAACTGGTAGTATGATTATTAAGCCAAACAAGAAAATGAAGGCGTATTTTCTTCAAAATATACTTTCCAGCCCGTCTTATAAGTCCATCATTGAGTCGAAGGCGGTCGGCGTTACTATGTTAAATTTGAATGTACCTATTGTATCCGATTTAGATATACCGCTGTTGCCGATTGAATTACAAGAACAATATATTTCGTTTTTGAAACAGGTCGATAAATCAAAATCAACCATCCAGCAAAGCCTTGAAAAGCTGGAAACACTGAAAAAAGCATTGATGCAGAAATATTTTGAGTGAGGTGACCAACCATGCCCAACTTCTCATTTCTCCAATCAAAATCTGAATACGCCCTTTTTGCCTCTGCCTGCATCGAAGCGGAAACCATCTATTCCTCCGCCCCTGCCATGTGTGCCGTGGGCTGCCGCAAAGCGTTGGAGCTGGCGGTGAAGTGGGTCTATGCGGCGGATACCACCATGCAGATGCCCTATAAGGACAACCTGCAATCCCTCATTCATGAGCCGAGTTTTCGCTTTGCCTTGGATACCAACACTTGGGGCAAGCTGCCCTTTATCATCAAGCTGGGGAATCTTGCGGTACATACCGGGCGCAGCGTTCAAAAAAGTGATGTGCTGCTCTCCCTGCGCGGCTTATTCGAGTTTATCCAATGGATCGATTACTGCTATGGCAGCGACTACATAGAACGTAAATTTGAGGATTCGCTGATCCCCGTGGAAAAAGTTGCGGCAGATACCAAGAAAATCAAAGCGCAGGAAAGTCTCATCAGCGAAAAGAATGCCGAGATAGAAGCACTGCGCAAGCAGATTGAAGCCATGTCTACCCAGTATACCGCGGAAAAAGAAGCCCACAAGCGGGCGCGCACCTTTGTTGCCGAGGATATCACCGAGTTTGAAACACGCAAGCGGTATATCGATATCGACCTCAAGCAGATGGGTTGGAAATTTAACGGCTCCGATGCGGATGTACAGGAGGAATATCCTGTGGAAGGCATGGCGGGTGTCCCCGGTCAACCGGGATTTGTGGATTATGTGCTGTTCGGTAAAGATGGTCTGCCTTTAGCAGTGGTGGAAGCCAAGCGCAGCAGCAAAGACCCCAATATCGGGCGCAAGCAGGCCGTTTTATATGCGGACTGCTTGGAAGAAAAGTTTGGACGCCGCCCCATGATGTTCACCACAAACGGTTTTGAAACCTACTTTTGGGATGACCTGAGCAGTCCGCAGCGAAAGGTGAGCGGTATTTTCAGTAAGGACGATTTGCAAAAGCTGATGAACCGCCGTACAGAGCGCGTCGATCTCATGAGCATTCCCATTGATGATAAAATCACGGACCGCTATTATCAGAAGGAGGCAATCAGAGCCGTCTGTGGGCGGATTGTAGAGGGATTCCGCAAGCATCTTCTGGTGATGGCAACGGGAACAGGTAAAACCCGAACGGCATCCAGTTTGACGGATGTGCTCAGCCGGGGAAAATGCGTGACCAATATTTTGTTTTTGGCAGACCGTACTGCACTGGTCAAGCAGGCAAAGGACGATTTTAAAAATTATCTGCCGGATATGTCCCTGTGCAATCTCTGCACCAATAAGGATGACCGCAATGCCCGCATTGTGTTCTCCACCTATCCCACGATTCTCCATGCCATTGACGATACCAAATCTGAGGATGGGCGGCAGCTCTTTACGCCTGCCCACTTTGATTTGATTATCATTGATGAAAGCCACCGCAGTATCTTCAAAAAGTACCGAGCGATTTTTGAGTATTTTGATGCCATTCTGGTGGGGTTAACGGCTACACCGAAAACCGATGTGGACCGAAACACCTATGCGTTTTTTGAAATGGAGCATGATGTTCCCACCTATGCCTATGATTATGAAACGGCTGTTGAACAGGACCATGTTTTAGTGCCTTATTATAATTATGAGGTGAAAACCAAGTTCTTAGAGGAGGGCATTACTTACGAGGATCTCTCTGTGGCGGATAAGGAACGCTATGAAGAGGATTTTGCAGAAGACGATGGGGGAGTGCCCGCATTTATTCCGTCTGCCCAGCTGAACAAATTCGTTTTCAACGAAGCCACCGTCGATCTGGTTTTGCAGGATTTGATGGAACGAGGGATTAAGGTGGCAGGCGGTGACCGATTGGGAAAAACCATCATCTTCGCTCAGAACAAGCGGCATGCAGAATTTATTGTGGAGCGGTTCAATAAGCTGTATCCGCAATATAATAATGGCGCCTTTGCCCAGCGTGTGATTTGCGATGATGCTTATGCGCAAACTGTCATTGATGACTTTAAAATTGCTGAAAAGGTACCCCATATTGCGGTTTCTGTGGATATGATGGATACGGGCGTGGATGCACCGGAGTGTGTCAATCTGGTGTTTTTTAAAAAGGTACATTCTAAGACGAAGTTTTTGCAGATGATTGGCCGTGGCACACGTCTGTGCAAGGGGTTGACCTGTCTGGATCAAATTGACGGCGAATACACAGACAAGCGCCGCTTTTTAATTTTCGATTACTGCGGCAATTTTGAATATTTCCGCCAGCACAAAAAAGGCTATGAAACAAGAGAAACAAAAACACTTTCTGAAAATATTTTCGGAAAGCGGATTCGCCTTGCAATCAATCTGCAAGAAAGTCTTTATGGTGCAGAGGAATATCAGCAGTGGCGGAGAGAACTTGTATCTATCTGCCAGCAGCAGGTGCAGGAGCTGAATGCAGATTTGATTGAAGTCAAGCTCAGGATGCGGTATGTGGAAAAATATAAAAACCCGGAGCCGTTTCTCTCTATCGGTGAGAACGATAAGGGCGAATTGCTGGCACAGATCGCACCCATTGTGAAAATGGACGATTTTGATGAAGCGGCAAAGCGGTTTGATCATTTTATGTATGGCTTGATGCTGGCAGCCATGGAGCAGATGCCTTCGTTTCGATATGCGAAAAAGCAGCTGCAAAATACGGCTTCTCTTTTGGAACGCAAAGCCAGCATTCCACAGGTCAAGGAAAAACTTGCTGTGATTCAAGAGGTTCATACAGACGCGTGCTGGGATGCAAATGATATGCTCTGGTTGGAACGGATTCGAAAAGAACTGCGTGGGCTGATTCAGTTTTTGGATAAAGACAGCGATGGCAGGTCTGTGATTACAGATTTGACTGACCCGATTCTTGATGCACAGGAGGGAGCGGCACTGGATGCTGCCTATGATTTTGAGGATTATCGGGCAAAGGTGAATCGATATGTCAATGAACATGGAAATACCCTTGCAATCCATAAGCTGACGCATAATATACCATTGACTGAGGGCGACTATCAGGAATTAGAACGCGTGCTGACCAGTGAGCTGGGCAGTCGTGAGGATTATGTGCGTGAATTTGGAAATACACCCTTTGGACTGCTGATCCGCAAAATCGCCAAGCTGGACCATGAAGCAGCGATGCAGGCGTTTTCTAAATTTATCAATGATGAATCTTTGAACCAGAAACAAATTGCATTTGTGAATAAAATTATCCAGCATGTGGAGCTGAATGGCTACATGGAAACGATTTCGGAATTGACAAAGCCACCCTTTGATAAACCGATCAGCTTTGTGAAGTTGTTTGATGCAAAGACGAGAAGTGAACTCATGAATACCATTCAGAATATTCGTGAGAATGCAATCAATCTGGATGTATCATAATAGTCTGAAGTCCACAATATAGGTTAGCAAAAAGCGGAGCATTTTTAAAATGCTCCGCTTTTACTTATCTCCACAGATGCGTAACGGAAAAGACACTTGCGAATGCGGTAGTCCGGTGTGCGTCCAAGACGGACAGCGAGTTCTTCATAGGTAAGCCGCTGTATTCTGCGATAACATGCAATCGGGTTTTGTAAATTCTCGCCTCTGGAGGGAAGTGATTTCATCATGCTTGTCCGGTCTATTAAGTCTGGATAATCGCTGCGGATCAAATCTGATACTTTGACGGACAAAGCATCGCTGAGATTGAGGTAGATTTGAACAGAACGCTGTGCAATATCATCATTTCGCTCGTAGCGGGCGAGGGTGTTTTCTGTGATTCCGGCAGCTTTTGCCGTTTCTAGAGGAAGATGAGCGCTTCTCCAGCCAGTCCGTTCTGCTGACAAATCTGTGCGATTTTAGCAAATTTTTTATAAAGGTGATGTTCAGGATTGGGTGAGGCGTCAAGGTGACGGGCCATTTCTTCGAAATCGTTTCGCAGCAGGGCATCCAAAGAAATACCGTAAACTTTCGCTAAAGCAATGGCAGTGCCCATTCTGGCAGAAGAAAGGTTGTTTTCCATGTGGCTGATGTTCATTTTGGGAATACCGCTTTGCTTTTCGATATCTTCCATGGTAAGTCCTGGATAGTGGCGCATATAGTTTCCCACACAGAAAAAGCGCTTGATAAATTTATCCATGACGAGAGGAGTCCTTTCTGTTGTTTTTGTTGTTTGGCATCGGTGCATCAGTATGCTGCAAAGCATCAAAAGTTTTGGCGACCAGAGCAATGGCGCTTGTTAATTTTTCGGAAATTTCATCGGCAGATGTCAAACGGGTCAGCTCCTTTCAATGCATCTAAGGCATCCACCATTTGCGACTGCACGGAGGGGAACATATGGGCATAGCGAAAGGTTATGTCAATACTCTTATGCCCAATGCGGTTGGCAATGGCCACTGCGCTGTATCCCATATGAATGAGCAGGGAAACATGGGAGTGACGAAGATCGTGAATTCTGATTCTCTTCACGCCGCTGAGCCTGCACCCTCGTTCCATCTCACGGCGAAGATGATTTTTGGTCAATGTAAAGAGTCGATCTGTCGGTTCATAATCCACCAATCGTTTGGCATAATCCTCGATTGCAGCACTTAGCGACGGTGGAAGCGTGATCACTCTTTTGCTCTTCGGCGTTTTAGGGTCCATGATCAGGTCTTCATTTTTATGCCTCGCATAATTTTTACTGATTGACACAGTATTCTCTTCAAAATTAAAATCCGTTAAATTCAATGCTAGCATCTCTCCGGATCGCATCCCTGTCCAAAATAACAGACGAAACATTAATGCTGTCGTTGGCTTATCGCTGATGGCAGCAATAAATTTTTTGAACTCGTCCACCGTCCAGAACAGCATGCCATCGGCGTTTTTCTTTCCCATAGACCCGCACTGCCGCGCCGGATTGTCCTGCAAGTGATAAAATCTGCACGCATAGTTAAATATGGCAGAAACTTGAGACTCAATTTGTCAAGGATAAATTCTGCGAAAAAATACAAAGGGTGCTGCATGATAGCTCTACAGCACCCTTTGTATCAGAAACAAGATATTTAATTATGGAATTGGTTTCAACCCAAGCTCTTGCAAGAATTGATTATGGCTCACTTTTGCCTTTTGAATATCTTCTTCAATTTTTTCAAGCTCCTGCCGTACTTCCTCCAGGTCAACGATTTCTTCTTCAGGTGCAGTGCTGACATATCGAGAAATATTTAGATTATATCCATTTTTCTCGATTTCCTCCATGGAAACTCGGCGGGAATACTTTTTATCATCTTCTTTTCGATATTGATATGTTTCAATAATCTTATCAATATGATCCGGATTCTCTGGATCGAGTTCATTTTGTCGTTTTCCTTTTTTAAAGTATTGGCTTGCATTGATAATCAATACATCATCGTACTTTTTACACTTTTTGAGAACTAAAATGCAAACTGGAATACCCGTAGAGAAGAACAGATTTGCCGGTAAGCCTATGACAGCATCAATGTTTCCCTCTTCGAGAAGTTTTCTCCTAATTTTTTCCTCTGCGCCACCACGAAACAATACTCCCTGCGGTAAAATAATTGCCATTGTTCCATCATCACTTAAAAAGTGGAAGCCGTGCAACAAAAAAGCGAAGTCTGCCGCCGACTTTGGTGCAAGTCCGTAATTCTTAAAGCGGAAATCCTCTGCCATTTCTTCTTTGGGTTGCCATCTATAGCTGAAAGGCGGATTGGCTACGACCGCCTCAAACTGCATTTTTTTTGCTGGATTCATTTCATTCAAAATATTCCAGTCATTTAGCAAAGAATCGCCATGATGAATCTGAAATTCGGAATCCTTTACACCATGAAGCAACATATTCATACGAGCAAGGTTGTAGGTAGTAATATTTTTTTCCTGTCCATAAATCTGACCAATACCGTTTGCACCGAATTGTTTTCGCACATTAATCAACAGAGAGCCCGAACCGCAAGCAAAATCGAGTACATTTCTCAGTTTGCTTTTTTTCCCGGTGCTGGGATCTTGACTGTCAAGAGACACAATTCGAGAAAGGATTGTAGAAACTTGCTGCGGTGTATAGAACTCGCCCGCTTTTTTTCCAGAACCAGCAGCAAACTGACCAATCAAATATTCATAGGCATCACCCAGAAGATCTGTTTCGTTTGGAAATTTAGAAAGTCCTTCTGCAATTTCGGTTATAATTGAGCACAGCAATATATTTCGTTCACTATAATTTTTTCCAAGCTTATCGGAATCAAGATTAACTTCTGAAAACAGTCCTGAAAAATTATTTCCAAATGACTCATTCTCAATGTATTTAAAACCACTCTGTAAAGTTTTCAGTAATTGACTATTTTGTGTCCTTGCCAATTCATATATATTACTCCACAAATATGCCGGTTTTATCACATAATGAATTTTAC